>JAGPGE010000624.1:1577-3784 GCA_018056145.1 Armatimonadota bacterium | reverse complement strand
TTTTGGTGGTGAACACCAAGAGGGTAGCCTTTTCCGTCCCTGCCGACAACCAGCGGTTGCACCCAGCGGGCCGGGGATGCGTGCCCCGAAAGTACGCACATACACGGGTCACGGGTGTCGTCGCCTGGAAGCGATCGCCTGCGGTCGCCATGACGGGCCCCGTGACAGATCTCAGGTTCCGTGGGGCCCCGTGCGCTGGGACACGCGCACACCCCAAGGCTGGCGGAGAGTGCGTTCCACGTACTTCCGGGCAATGTCCCCGGCGGCCCCAAGCGGGCTATTCCTT
Source organism: Armatimonadota bacterium (assembly GCA_018056145.1). Classification (GTDB taxonomy): domain Bacteria; phylum Armatimonadota; class Zipacnadia; order Zipacnadales; family JABUFB01; genus JABUFB01. The sequence goes on along the minus strand of JAGPGE010000624.1, from coordinate 3,498 downwards.
GCCCCCGATGGCGTCGGTGCGCTTGCCATTCACGTAGACCGGCATTTCTCCGTCACCGTCGGCCAGGATGCGGGCCCAGGCGCGTTCGGCTACTTCGGGAACCGACTCCGCGATGTCGTTCATGCACCCCGGATCAGTGCGCAGGTCGAAGATCGCCCGGGGCGCGCCTTGGACATCGATGATGGCCCAGTGGGTCTCATCGCGGTACCAGCAGGTGTCGCCGTAGCGGGATGTCAGATAGTGGCGCGGGCGCCAGTCCCCGCCCGAAACGAGAGCGCGTAGGTCCTGCCCGTCGATCGGCTGGCCGGGGTCGATACCCGCCAGGCCATACAGGGTGCCCACGAGGTCCAGATTGTAGACGAGTTGGTCGAACCTGCGGCCGCGCCCTGCGCCGTCGGGGAAGCGCACCATGAGAGGCACGTGCATGACTCCCGGGTACAGGGCATACGAGGGCTTGCCGATGATGCCCTCGGGATTGTCCGAGACGAAGTTGGTGCCATGGTCGCTGATGAAGGCGACGCACGTGTTCCCGCGCAGCCCGGCGTCATCCAGGGCTGACATAAGCCTGCCGAAGCACGTGTCGACGAGGGTCACCAGGCCGCAGTAATGGGCAAGGATATTGCGCACCTGGGCGTCGGAGTAGCGGCCCTCCGCGGGGCCGTAGTGGGTATGAATGATGGTCTCGTCGCTGAATTCCAGGTCGGCGTAGATGCCGTGGTACGCCGCCGGGGCCTCCCAAGGCTCGTGTGGGTCGAAGCAGTCCAGCATCAGGTAGAACGGTTGCAGGGCGGCGTTTTCCTGGATGAACTGGATGCCCCAGTCGAAGGTGCGCCAGGTGCTGGTATCTTTGGCATCGCGCACGTGCGCGGTGTTGGCGGCGTGGCGCATTACGGTGTTGTATGGCCCCTGCTCACGGAGCGCCGACGGGTCACCGAATCGAGACAGCCGCTGATCCGAGACGATGGCGGGAGACTTCCAGCGGTCCTGCTGTTGCCCGCGGAGGTATTCCCACTGCCAGAATCCCCGGGTGAAGTTGAGGCCTGGCTGGAAGTAGGGAAGCGTATCGGTGGCGAAGCCCGTGTGGTACCCCGCGCGGGCGAGGTCTTCGGCGAGAGTGCTCTCGTCATCCGCCATCGGCTGCCAGCCGGGCAGGTAGACGATGTCCCACGGGATCGGGCGGTAGTCGCGGAAGGGGTACGCGCGCCGGCCTGTGTGCAATGCGCGGCGCACGGGTATCGTGGGCAGCGATTCGGGGTAGGCGGCGTCGAAGACCGCGCTTTCGGCGGCGAAAGCGTCGAGGTTTGGTGTGCGGATGTTCGGATTCCCGTAACAGCCCATGTGCGCGGTGCGCAGCGTGTCGGACACGACGACGATCAGGTTTGGGCGTTCGTCCGGCATTGCTCCCCTCCCGTGAACCTCAGAACTGAAGCGGCAAGCGCCAGGCACGTATCTCATTGGTCGCGTTGGGCCGGGCAACCTCCGCATAAACGAACAGCGCGCCGTCGGCCCACATCCAGTGGGAATAGCGCCAGGTCATGTACGCGCCGGGGGTGGTGCTCGTGAGGATCGGTCCATCGGGCGTGAGGTCGGTGAAGGACGCGAAGTCGGCGGTCCAGGCCAGCCCGGTGGCGATGTTGTAGACCGGATCATACCAGGCGGGGTTCGCACCCTCGTACACCATCAGATGGCCGATTGCCATGGGCAGGACGGCTGCCGGGCGCGTGCAGAACGAGTGCCAGCCGCCGAGATCGAAGACCGGGTCGGGGCTTGTCATGGCCCAGTTCCAGCCGTCGGGCGAGGTCAGGTGATACGTCCGCTCGGCGCGGAAAACGCCGATGGTCAGGCAGTGCCAGACCCCGCCGGAGACGAAGATGAACGGGTCCTTGAAGCCCGTCACGTGGTTGGCGCGAGGGTCTTCGGG
>JAGPGE010000624.1:0-1477 GCA_018056145.1 Armatimonadota bacterium | reverse complement strand
ACGTCGATGTCTTGCGCTGCGAACTCCGACAGCAGGGCGGCATCGAGTTCACGGCCCAGACAATGCTCGGGCACGCGCTCGGTGTCCAGGGTGACGATGATGGCGCGGAATCCGGCATCCAGGAATTCGCGCATCAATGCGTCATGATCCTCTTCCCAGATCGGCAGCATGGCCTGGAGGCCGGCGCTTTCGCAGACCCGTTCCTCCCACTCGCGGTGGGCATCAAGGTTGATGTCGCCGAATACGCAAGCGCGCGCGTCCAGGGCAACGGCCGACTTGAGCAGGTCGATGAAGGCGGTCTCGTAGCCTTCCCAGGTGGCGCTACCGAAGAGGATGGGGACGCCGATGGCGTCAGCCTGGGCCTGGAGGATCGCTCGGGACAGACCGTGGGACCGGGAATGCTCCCCGTCCTCAGACAGCATGTTGATGAGCGCTAGTGGCGCGCCATAGCGGCCGACCGCACGGTGCAGAGCGAGGCAGGAATCCTTGCCGCCACTCCAGGAGCAGGTGTAGGGCAGTTGGTTGCTGGTCGCCATCGGGGAAAGTGAAGGGAGCGCGGCCCATCCGGCAGTGGACCTGCGCTCCCGGTCCCTTCGTCGAATATGAGCGTCTACATGGTGAGGTCTTTGCTCGGCTCGTTTTTGCCCATGCTCGCGACCGCCTTGAGGACCTCGATTGGGATCGCGAAGACGATGGTGTTGCTCTGGTCGGAGCTCATATCGTTGAGCGAGTGCAAGGTGCGCAGGTGCAGAGCGCCATCGGTTCCGGACAGAAGCTTCGCCGCGGCGACGAGATTGTCCGCCGCGATGCGTTCGCCCTCAGCCTTGATGATGACCGCGCGGCGCTCGCGCTCGGCCTCAGCCTGCTTGGCGATGGTGCGCTTCATATCCTCGGGGATGATGACATCCTTGAGTTCCACGGTCTCGACCTTGACGCCCCAGGGATCGGTCTGCTTGTCTACGATCTCCCGGATGCGTTCGGAGATGTGCTCGCGGTTAGCCAGAAGCTCATCAAGTTCAACTTCTCCGACGATGTTCCGCATGGTGGTCTGGGCAAGCTGGCTGGTGGCGTAGGCGTAGCTTTCCACGTCAAGGACCGCCTTCTCAGCGGCGGCGATGCGGTAGAAGAGAACCGCATTGACATGGACCGAAATGTTGTCCCGGGTGACGCACTCCTGGCCGGGTACGTCCACCGTCTTCACGCGCATGTCAACCTTCTGGTAGCTTTGCACGATGGGAATGACCACGCGCAGGCCGGGGTTCATCACGCCCACGTACTTACCGAAAGTGAACTTGATGCCGCGTTCGTACTCCTGGATCACCTTGAGGCTGGACAGAATGTAAAGGCCCACAATGACAATGAGAAAGATCACGCCGCCGCCCATTAGCTATCAGCCCTCCATGGGTTGCTCGATACGAGAGTTAGCGCCAAGGCTCTATTCGCTGCCCGGCGCGGTGTTCCTTCGTTAGGTTCAGAT
>JAGPGE010000623.1 GCA_018056145.1 Armatimonadota bacterium | reverse complement strand
CCGGCCTCAAGAACCGCGATGACCTCCACGATTTCATCCAGCGGAACCACGAACTTGCGGCCCTCGCGGATCATGCTGAGGAACTGGTCCAGCAGGTAGATGTACAGGTCGGACAGGTCCGGCATCACCGACCGCCAGCCCCCGGTGCCGTACAGGTTGATCTGGTACCCTGCGCGCATGTAGTCGCGTTCGGCCACCATGAGTATGAGATCGCGACCGTTGGCGTACCGCACCCGCACCACATTGCGGCCCGGCTGGCCCACATTGTAGCTGCTCACCGCGCCCGGCCCGAGTACCGCGTAGGCCGTCTCCAGCGCGTGGATTCCGTAGTACACCAGGGCATTGCCGCAGATGGTCGTTGCGAGGTTGATGTCCCCGAGACTCGGAACTTCCGCGGCAAGGTTGAGGATGTCCGGCACGAAGCGAAGCGAACTCGCGGACATGAGCGGCGCTCCGGTGCGCTTTGCCACATCCACGATCTCCTTCGCGCGCTTCGCCGTGAGGGCAATGGGCTTGTCGATGAAGGTCGGAATGCCCTTCTCCATCGCCGGGATCGCATAGTCCGCCTGCTTCGCGGAACCGTCATCCACAATGCACACCGCGTCCACGTCCACGGTGCATTCCTCAGGCGTTTCGGTGACTTCTGGGATGGAGCAGACGTCGGCGAGCTTCTCGGCCCACTCACGGTGGGGGTCCCAGACCTTCGTGACCTGCACACCCTCCATCCTGCGGCTGGCCGCGGCGAAGGTCCACTGGTACTGCTTGGACTTCTCCGGATCGTAGCCGTTGAAAGCGCTGGCGAACGCCGTTCCGTGGAAACTCCCCGGGGTGCGGGGCGCGTCCATGTATCCGTAGGTTGCGGCGGAAATGAGTCCGACCTTGATCATCCGAAAACCCTCCTGATTGCGGCCCGGAAGGCCGCGTTGCCGGCCGGTGGAGTGTTTGCCACAGTGACGCGAGACACCTCCCTGCCCGGCAGGGAGGAACCCTCCGCCCCGCGCGGAAACACTCGCCCGGAGGTGCTGCATGAACTCGCACGAACGCGTGATGACTGCCCTGGACTTCGGCATCCCCGACCGCGTGCCCCGATTCGACGGCTTCTGGCCCGAGTGGGAGCAGGCGTGGCGTCACGAACGACCGGAACTCGCCGATGTCTCGGCGGAAGATCACTTCGGGGTGGACATCAGCATCGCGGTGGGCGACGAGACCCTCTGCCCCAGCCGCGCGGAAGTCATCTCCGAGACCGAGAGCGGCCTCATTCGCCGCGACGGATGGGGGCGAGTGATCCGCACCGTCCCGGGCGGGTTCTTCTACGAGCAACTGGACAGTGCCCTGAAGAGCCGCGCCGACCTGGATGCCCTGCCCATCGATCCGCCCGACCTGGAGTCGCGTTACGCCGGGCTGGACGCCCGCATGCCCGACCTGAAGCAGCGCTACTGCGTGTTCGCGAAAGTCGGCGGCCCTTTCATCCGCTCCGGTTTCGTCAGGGGCGATGTGGACTATCTGGTGGACATGGCCGAGGACCCGGATTTCGCCGCCGAATTCACCATGCGCATCGCGGATCATCTCATCGCGATTGGACTTGAGGAACTGCGGCGCTGGGACCTGTACTCTTCAGGCGTCTGGATTTACGACGACATGGCGTCCAATTCCGGCCCGATGTTCTCGCCGCGCACCGCCGAGAGAGTCTTGGTTCCGGCGTGGGCGAAGATGGTCCGGGCCTTCAAAGACGCCGGTGCGCGCAAGGTCATCCTGCACAGCGACGGCAATATCGGGCCTTTGCTGGATACCTTCGTCGACATCGGCTTCAACGGCATCAACCCGGTGGAGCCCAAGGCCGGCCTGAACGCCCTGGAACTGCGGCGCAAGTACGGGAAGAAGCTCGCGCTCCTGGGCGGCGTGTGCAACGCATTCGTGCTGCCCCGCGGGTGTCCGGAGGAACTGCGCGCCCACGTGCTCGAGGTGCTGTCCGCCGGTGTGGAAGGCGGCCTGGTCATCGGAACCCACAGCATCGGCCCGGACATCAGCGTCGAGACCTATGAGCAGTATGCCCGACTGCTGGATGAGTTCGCAACGTACCCCATGCATCTAGGGAACCGGTGATGTGAGTCACCTGAGCGGACTCCTCCGTTCGCCACGCCTGCGGTCGCGCCGGGCCGTCACGCGCACATTCGGTTCCATTGTGGGAGCGGGCTTGCCCGCGAACGCCGTTGCCTCACCGGACCCACCAGTCCTCGAAATTCAGACGAAAGGAAGTCCGCAATCATGAAAGTGGGTTTCGCCCGGGCTGACGTGACCCCGGCAATCGGCAAGGAAGTCCCCGGAAGTCTCTGCAAACGCTTCAGCACCAGTTTCCACGACCCGCTCTACGCCTCGGCAATGGTCATCGAAGATGGCGACAACCGGGTGGCGCTGGTGGGCCTGGACAATCTATCCGTCCGCGCATCGGTGGTGAAAGCGGCGCGGGCGATCATCGAGGCAAAGACGGGAATCCCCGCGGGGAACGTGATGGTCGGCTGCTCGCATACTCACGCAGGCGGGCCCGGAATGGGCGCGCTTCCGGGTGAGTTCTCCCGGGCGTCCAATCCGGAGCTGTGCGAGCGCCTGGCGCAGGAACACGCAACATCCGCCGATCCGTGCTACCTGGAGGAGCTCAAGGGGCAGATCGCCAGCGCGGTCATCGCAGCTGACCAGCGCAAGCAGGAGGCCCTGCTCCACATCGGCCGGGGCCGCGAGGAGACCGTGGCCTTCAACCGCCGCTTCATCATGAAAGACGGGACACAAATGACCCACCCGGGCAAGGGGAACCCGGACATCGTCGAGCCGGCTGGGCCCGTGGACCCGGAAGTCGGCGTGCTCAGCGCCTGGACCCCGGACCGTAAGTTCCTGGGCGCTCTTGTGAACTTTACCCTACACGGCACCGTGGGCACGGGAGGCATCAGTTCCGACTGGATCCACTACATGCGCGAGACCGTGACCCGGGCGCTTGATCCGGAGTCCGTGGTGGTCTTCCTGAACGGCGCATGCGGCGACGTGACCCAAGTTGACAATCTGTCCATGCAGGAGTCCGAGTTCGGGGAAAAATGGGCCTGGCGGATCGGCACTAAGGTTGGCGCTGAGGCCCTGAAGGTGATCGCGGATGCTGAGCCCGGTGAGATGACGCCTCTTGCGGCGAAACAGAAGATAATCAGGATCAAGACCCGCGAAGTGGGTCAGGAGCGCTACGAACAGGCGTTGCGGGACATCGACGACCCAGACATCTGCGAGACCGACAAGATCTATGTCCGCGACTTGATTCTCTTGCACGAGCAGAATAAGTGGGAACCCGAAGTGGATTGCGAAATCCAGGCAATCCAGGTGGGGCCTGTCGTTTTCCTGGCCAATCCGGCCGAGTACTTCTGCCAGTTCGGTCTGAACATCAAGAAGCGCTCGCCCTTCCCCGTCACCTGTGTGGTTGAACTGGCCAACGGGTGCATTGGCTACGTGCCCACCGCTGAAGCCCTCGGCCCGATGGGCGGCGGGTATGAGCCGCGCCTTGCGATGAGCAGCAAGCTGGTGCCCGAAGCCGGGCAGATGATCGAGGACGCCTCGGTGGAACTGGCCCAGTCCCTCACTCCTGGCGAACTCCCCCCGAGGCCCACGGTGCCCCAGGCCGGGAAGCCCTGGGGTTGGGGGGCATCCAAGTCCAGCACCACGTAGCCCCGGAGGGAATGCCGTGCCTGATTCACCACCCCGTCGCATCTGGGGCAAGCTGTTCCTGCTGGCCTTCGTCACCGGGTTCAGCGGGGC
>JAGPGE010000622.1 GCA_018056145.1 Armatimonadota bacterium | reverse complement strand
GACCCAGCACTACCTGCGCATGGCCGAGTCGATGGATCTTATCGTCACCGGCGGCTCGGATTCCCACGGTCCGGAAGGCCCCGCTCCAGTGGAAATCGGGCAGGTCTACGTGCCTGATTCGTGTGCCGATGCTGTGCAGGACTGGGGCAGAGCGAACGGTCGCTGGCCTCTGCCACCCCTTCCCGATACGGAGGAAGAAGAACCGTGAAGAAGATCGTCTGTTTCGGCGATTCCGTGACCCAGGGGGTGCCCCACTGCCATCTGGGTGACACCTTCGTCAAGGTGCTGGAGCGCCGTTTGAGCCAGCGCAGGAACCAGCAAGAGCGGGTGCTCTGCATCAACTCCGGCGTGGGCGGCGAGAACACCGCGGAGGGGCTGGCGCGCATCCAGCCCGCGGTGCTCGACCATTCACCGGACCTTGTGGTGGTCGAGTTCGGGCTGAACGACATCCGTTATGAACCGGAGAAGCGCATCCTGCCCGATGCCTTCTGCGCGAACCTGCGCAGGATCCACGACCAGATCCGCGAAGCCGGCGCGAGGGTGGTCTTCACCACCCCGAACCCCATCATAAATGCCTACCACCTGTACTCCATGGGCACCGACTTCTACGACCCCTGGGGCGGGTGCAATGGGGCTGTGGAGGAGTACGCGGGGCTTGTGAGGCAGGTGGCTGCTGAACTGGGCGCGCCGCTATGCGATGTGTACCAGGCTTTCATTAACCGCGCCATCGACTTCGAGTTCGAAAGCGCCTGCCCGGATTACACGGACCTGCGCTGTCTCGGCGGGTATATCAGCATGGCCGACGGCGTACACCCCACCGCGCCGGGGCAGGAACTGATTGCGCGGGAGCTCTACCGCGTGATTGTCGTGGGAGGTCTGCTGGAGAGACAAGGCCAATGAGCGGTGAAACAGGCGAGACGCCTGCGCCATGCGGGGCGAATGAGAGATGGTGTCGGTCGGCAGGCGAGACCCGTGATTACCGCACCGAGACCTCGAGACCCTCGGAATCGAAGATCACATTGACGGACGCCCGCATGTTGCCCGGATCGCGCACGAACTGCAGGTACTGGGCCATACGCTCGGCACAGTTCACGCTGTTATGGGCCAGCGCAATGCTCCCGGCGGGCATGCGATCCAGGCCACTCTGGAGGATCTCCAGATAGATGCCCTTTCCCTGTTCGGGCGGCCCGTCGGCGTCCAGGTAGAGCACGTCAATGTTGTCGGGGAACTCATGAACAATGTCACGGGCGTCGGCCGCGACGACCCGAGCGACACCGGTGGGGTCAATGCGCCGCACGTTACGCTCCGCGCGCTCGGCCTCATCGGGCTTGATCTCGACGCCGATCAGGGCGTCGGCGGTGTAACACGCGCCTGGCCCCACACCCGCGCCGGCGTTGGAGATGAAAGTATTCCCGCAGAAGACCCCGGCGGCGATCATGTTGCGGGGTTGGCGGATGGCATTGATGGCGTACAGGAGCCGCTGCATCCGGGGTGTGATGGCGGTCCAGGGAATCTCGAACCGTTCCGCGACCGTCTTGCGGTGGGCCAGGAACCGGTCGTGGGGATAGCGCGTATGAGGCAGGATGCCGGCGTCCACAAGGCACTCCAAGGCCCCGTCAACAACGCTGATTTCGACCTCCGGGGGCTCCACGGTCTCGTGCGGGTTCTTGTAGTCCATCTTGTAAGTGTTCCAGTCGTCGGTGCGGTATTCAGTGGGCATGTGCGGTCCCCGTGCTCGCGGAATTCATGACAGGTCAGGCAGGCAATGCGCCGCGTGGGGCAAGGACACCTCCCCCCCGCGCACACTTCATCCAGAGCGTGAGGATATACGAGCGTGCAGACAATGAAGATCGGCATCATCGGGTGTGGCAACATCAGCAATGCGTACTTCAGCGCGCGGGACCGTTTCCCGATTCTTGAGATCGCGGCATGCGCCGATCTGGACATGGACCGCGCCAGAGCAAAGGCTGCCGAGTGGAACATCCCGGTGGCGTGCACCGTGGACGAGCTGCTGGCAATGGACGAGATCGAGATCGTGGTCAATCTCACGATCCCCCATGCCCACGCCGAGATCGCCCTGGCCACCCTCGAAGCCGGCAAGCATGCCTACAGCGAGAAGCCTTTCGCGGTGTACAGACAGGACGGGCGGCGGGTTCTCGATCTCGCCCGGGAAAGGGGCCTGCTGGTGGGTTGCGCGCCCGACACCTTCCTCGGCGGCGGGAACCAGACCGCACGGAAAGCGCTGGATGACGGGATCATCGGCGAACCGGTGGCCGCCAGCGCCCACATGATGTGCCACGGGCACGAGAGCTGGCACCCGGACCCCGAGTTCTACTACAAGCCAGGCGGCGGTCCGATGCTGGACATGGGGCCATACTACTTGACCGCTCTGGTGAATCTGCTTGGTCCCGTGGGAAGACTGGCCGGTTCGGCCACGGTGACCTTCCCGCAGCGCACCATCGGCAGCGAGCCGAAGCGGGGCACGGTGATAGACGTCGAAGTCCCCACCCATGTGAACGGCATCATGCAGTTCGCCGGCGGGGCAATCGGGACCATCACGACTAGCTTCGACGTCTGGGCGGCCAGCCACCCGGCGATTGAGATCTACGGCACCGAGGGCACCATGCAGGTGCCGGACCCCAACAGCTTCGGCGGCGCCGTCCGGGTGCGGCGACCGAGCGATGAGGGTTGGGTAGAGCTTCCACTCAGCCACGGGTACACGGAGCAGAACCGGGGGATCGGCGTAGCGGATATGGCATACGCGCTAAGGTCCGGACGGACGCATCGCGTGAGCGGCGACCTGGCCTACCATGTACTGGACGTCATGCTCTCCTTCGCCGACTCTTGGGAGACAGGCAAGTGGTTGGAACTCGAGAGCACCTGCCCGCGCCCGGCCATGCTGCCGGTGGGTCTGGAGCCGGGACAACTGGACGACTGAGAGGGATCAGTATGACCCGAACTCGCACCCTTGCGGCAATCGCCCTGCTGCTGATCCCCGCTGTCTCGATGGCAGACTTCTGCCCACCGGATTCCCCGGAATCAGGCGGCATGCGGGATATCATGCTGGCATACATGGGGCAGGGCCAGTGGACGCCCGAACACTTCCACCCCTACGTGGCCTATCTCGACCGCGCCAACGGGGGCAAGCCCGCAGACTGGTTCTTCGACGCTTTCCTGCTCCTGCAATTCGGCGGCGCACCCTCCGGCGGCGCATACTACAAGGGCAACGTCACTGTGGCTGACTGGAATGCCTACCTGGAACAGCTTTTCGCCGAGGGCAAGAACCTCGCGGCGCTTGAGGAGACCGTGGTGAGAGTGGCGGGCGAACTGGGGACCGAGCCGCGCACGCTGCCGATCATCATCATGATCCCGTACCTGTCCGCGTCGATGGAGGGCTTCGGCGATGTGGATGGGGACGGAACCGAGGAGAGCCCGGCCAGTGATGCCGACCGCGTCAAGGCTTTCAACCGCCTGGTGGATCAGGTGCTCGAGCGCTGGGACCCGGCGCGTCTCCCCCACCTCAGCCTTTGGGGCTTCTACTGGATGAACGAGGGCATCGGCGGTGCGGACATGCCGGTGGTGAAGGCGGTTTCGGAACACATTCGCGCGCGCGGCTACAAGCTCCACTGGATCCCGTGGTTCCGCGCGCCGGGCTTCGACCGCTGGCGCGAAGCCGGGATTGACTACACGGTCATGCAGCCCAACTTCGCCTTCGTCGACACCCCCGCGCGGCTGGCGGTGCCGGACCAGGGACGCCTGACCCAGAATGCGCTGCTGGCTCGCAAGCATGGCC
>JAGPGE010000621.1 GCA_018056145.1 Armatimonadota bacterium | reverse complement strand
CTGTGGCACTGGTGGTCACGCTGTTCGTGATTCCCGCAAGTTCGGCCTCGCCGGTGCCAGAGGTCGAGGCAATTGAGTCCGTGCCGAGCAAGCCGGGGGGATACCTGACCTTCGCAGATCCCAGGGGTCCGATCAGGCGCACCAACGTTCCCTTTCCCATCCAGGTCCGCCGATTCGGGCGAGCAGGGCAGGTGTCGTCTCGATTCCGAGTGGAACTCGAAGGGCCACGACGCGACGAAGGATTCAGGGTCATCGAGTTCCCGGGCACACACCCGGTGACGGTCGATGGCGCAACCGTGCCGACCACCCGGACCCTTTCACCCAACGCGGCGGCGTACGAGGCGAACATCGACAACATGTGGTGGACGGTGACCGTCAGCCACATCGGATTCGACCGCGTCTCATCCGGTGACTTCGATGCGGAGGCGCGCTCCTTCTTCGCGAGCCTGAGCGTGGACGGCAACCTCGTCGGTTCCGCGCACGCCCCCGGCGGCGGCCAAGGCTGCGCCGGCATGGGGCCGGTGGTGTCCGACCCGCCGCCGCCCCAGCAGGTGCTGCTGACCCGCGGCGTCCACACGCTGACGATCACCGCCTCGACCAACGACCCGCTGTACCACTTCGGCGCGTGGTATCGCTTCGACCTGACCTTCGAGGAGGCCCCGTAATGCCCGAGCAAGCCCAACCCCAGACCCTCACGCCCAAGCAGAAGAAGTGCGGCGACTGTCCGCCGCTGGTGGTCCCGCGCCGGTCGTACACGCCCACCCGGCCGAGTTGTCACGAGTGCGTCGAGAAGGTACGCCCGGAGAAGCCTCCCTGACCTGCGAAGCAGGTCGGAGAGGTGACTTTGTCGGCAATGTTCATTTGAACCGTGGCCTGATGGCGGGCCACCGTACCTACGGGGTACGTTGACGGGACGTGCGAACCCGTCGGCCAGACAGTTCCCCGGACAAAGCGGAACACAGGCGAGGCTTCATAGCCGTGGGAGTTCCGCCAGGTAGAGCTACCGTATGACCACGGACAGGAATCGACCAATACCTTCGGGAAACGCATCCCCCGTTCCCGCGAATACTGAAGCCGTCCGGGCGTAGTGAACCCGGAATAGGGAACGGCCCAGGCGGGCGCTCGCCATGTTTTTCGGCGTCGCGCTCCAATGGACCCGCAAGGGTCCGAGGTCGGCGGCACGGCCATGTGTGGCCGCCGGTGTCTGGGGGAGCAGCAGTCCGCTGTCGGGTACAGAAAGGTCGAGGTCTAAGCGGAAGCGTTCGAGTGTCGGCAAAGGAACCGGGGAAGCCCGGTCGCGTAGGGAGGTCGCACGGATAGGCCGCGTGTGCGCGGTTGAATCCCCTCCGATGAGGCGACCGGGTGGCGGAGCGCCCGTAGTAGTCCGAGGCCGGGAAAGCCGGCCACATGGCGAAGGGGCGCAGGACGGTTCGTGTTGGATGACCGAAAGGTTCGCTACATCAAGAGGGCTCTTGATGAACGTGGAAGAAGTCCAACGAAGGCTGTGGGAACGGTCGCGCGATCATCGGCGCAGCCGGGAGACGGTCGGCACGCTGTTCGCGGAGAACCCGTGGCAACGGCGTGCGCGGAACCTGTACGACCTGCTGCACCATCCGCAATGGCTGCGGGCGGCGTGTGATCGTGTGCTTGTCCGTTCCCGTGGCAAAGCACCGGGCGTGGATGGAGAGACTGCCGGGCGATTCTCGCAATCGCTCGACGGCAAACTCGAAACCCTGCGCCTGGAATTGAAGCGTGGAACCTACCAGCCTCAACCCGTCCGGCGGGTGATGATTCCCAAGGCCAACGGCAAGATGCGCGCCTTGGGCATTCCCTGTCTGCGGGACAAGATCGTCCAGGAGGCCATGCGAATGGCGCTGGAGCCGATCTACGAGGTGGAGTTCCACGACTGTTCCTACGGGTTCCGGCCCCATCGCAGTACGCATCATGCCGTCTTTCGATGTCAACAGCTCATGCACCGTGGCTTTGCATGGGTGATCGAAGGTGATGTGAAGGCGTGCTTCGATGAAATCTCGCACAAGTCCATTGTGCGGAACCTGCGGGAGAAGGTCTGCGACAACAAGTTCCTCGCTCTCGTCGGCCTGTTCCTAAAGGCAGGCGTGGCGGTGGACGGCGTTGTGCAGCCGACGACGAAGGGTGTGCCCCAAGGGGGCGTGCTGTCGCCGCTTCTGGCAAACATAGCGCTCAACCGGCTGGACTGGTTCCTGCACGGCAAAGGCGCTTACGACAACGCCATGAAGTATGCAAACGCGAACGGACGGCCCAATGTGCGGTTCGCTCGCTATGCCGACGACTGGTGTGTGTTCATCACGCGGGCGGACAAGCGTTATGCTGCCGCGCTGCGCGATGAAATCCGCGAGTTCCTCTCCCGCGAATGCGGGCTGGAACTGTCGGAGGAAAAGACGCACATCACGCACGTCCGCGACGGGTTCAACTTCCTCGGCTTCCGTCTGATTCTGTCCGATGGCAAACGCGGGACGCCGGTGCCAAAAATCAAGATCGGACCGCGCGCGGTGACGCGGGCGCGGCAGCGGTTGGATGAGGCGATGCGCTATCGGCCCCACCAGGAGAGCGTGGCCTGTCGGCTCCAACGCGGCTCAATGGTCGCACGGGGCTGGGCCGAGTATTACCGGATCGCCCATGACTTTGCCAAGGCGACCGGCGCGCTCGACCACTACGCCTTCTGGTCGGCGGTCAAGGCCATCTGCCGTAAGTATGACATCTCAACCGCCAAGTGTCTGCGTCGGTATCGACTCGGCAATACGATCGGGCTGCACCCCGCGTGCAGTCTCGCCAAGTTCAGCCAAACGAAGATGCGGCTGGACTACCGGCGACCCGATCCGTATGAGCCGGGCCAGGCCGTGTATGGCACCGATCTTGAGCTGGAAGCGGAAACCGCCTTCCAGGAACGCAAGCGATATGGAACCGCCGACCTCAAGTGGGCGGCGCTGGCCCGCGATTCGTACCGATGCCGTCAATGCGGCTCGGCCGTGACGCCTGGCCGCTCACATGCGGACCATATCCGACCCGTCAGGTACTTTGCCAGCTTCCGCGAGGCGCACACGCTGGACAACGTGCAGACGTTGTGCGTCCCATGCCACCGGGCCAAGACCCGGCGGGAGCGGATAGCGTAGAACCGTCTGGAGAGCCGGATGCTTGGAAACTTGCACGTCCGGTTCGGGGTTGGGGCCGGGGGGCAGTTCCCCGGCCCACACCACCATCTCGGGGCCGCCTATGTCCTGCTTGCGGAAACGCTCGATGGCTATGCCCACCGCCTGCGAGCCATCGGGCATCTGCACGAGGCCGAGGACGAGAGCCAGGAATGGCCGGAGTTGCACGCGGCGATCCGCGAAGCCCGAAAGGCTTATCAGACTGACGGCACGATGCCGGATTGGGAATCGCTGGCGGGAGCGATGGCTCGCACCGCTGCCGCAAAATGACGGGGGGCGTAGAATGCGAAAACAGGCGATTTTGAGACTTTCGCTTGTAAACCCCTGTAAATGAAGGCTCCAGCGTTGTCTCATGGTCTCAGCCCCGTGAGACGGCTGAGACTTCGTGGACGGGCAGTGAGGCGCAGAATGCGGAAATGCCCGATTTTGACACTTTGGCTCCTAAACCCTTGTCAGCACTGGGGTCGATTTGGTGTCACGTCTTCGCCAACCGGCACGGTCTCAACCCCCTGATCGAACGTCAGGCACTTCCAGAGCCGTCGCTGCTTGCGCCAATCCGGCTCGGCGGCGATGGGCCGCACCATGATCTCGCGGATGGGGTCGCGCCCCCG
>JAGPGE010000620.1 GCA_018056145.1 Armatimonadota bacterium | reverse complement strand
AGGAGCACATCCTCAATGCAGTCAGCAACGGTGATTTCGGGCGGCCGTACCACCTGCGGCGGCGGCTCCTTGGTGCGCGCGAGCATCTCTTGGAGCGCCGAGACCATGTCGAACAGCGAGACCTCGCCCAGCGGGACGAAGCCGCTGCCGATGTCGTCCTCCTGGGTCAGCGCCCGCAGGAACACCCGCTGCCGCATCTGCTGGGACTCGGCGAGGATGCCCGCCGCTTCCTTGTAAGTCCGGTACTCCTCGAGCCGCCGGCGCAACTCCTCCTCGGAGTTGATGAACTCCTCCTCCAGGAGTTCGTCCTCCTCGGCCGAGACTTCCTCCTGCCGGGGCAGAAGCATTCGGGACTTGAGCCACATCAGGTTGGACGCCATCACCAGGAATTCGCCCGCAAGGTCCACGCTCACCTGGCTCAACGCCTCCAGGTGCCGCAGGTAGTCCTCGGTGATGAGCGCGATCTGTATCTCCGCGATCTCGAGCTCCTGCCGCCGGACAAGGTGCAGGAGCAGGTCCAAAGGGCCCTCAAAGATCTCGATTTTCACAGGGAAGCCGCGGAACATCTCCGCCGGGCCCTGCGGTGGGTCCGTTCGTGCCGACATGTTCCTGGAAGCGTCCTCCGACGCGTGAATGCTCCCTGCGATCAGTTCATTGCCCTGGCATGCGCCATGTCGCCCAGTAACAGACTGAGCGGCGCGCCGTCATTGTCACCCGGGCGCCCCTGGACTTCCACGTGCTCTCCCAGCACCGAATCCACCAGCCCGGCGGCGAGGTGGCGAATCTGGCTGTTGCGCTGCACGATGCAGTTACGCAGGCGCGTCTCGATGACTTCGCAGCCCTCCGAGATGGCCACGTCCGGGCCGACTTCGGAGTCTCGGATCGTACAGTTCGCCCCCACCTTGCATGGTCCGATGAACCGTGAGTTGACCGCTATCGCCCCGGCATCGATGGACACAGGCCCCTCGAAAGTGCAGCCCTCCACCTTGCCGTGAAGCTCCTGATCTTTCATGCGGGCGAGCCACTCCCGATTGGTGCGCAGCAGTGCCGCAGGTTCGCCTGCATCCTCCCAGATACCATGCACTTCGCGGCCCGTGACCCGCACGCCGCCCTGGATCAGGCGCTGGATCGCGTCGGTAATCTCGATTTCCCCCCGCGCAGACGGCTCGAGCGAGTCGATGGCCTCGAACACGGTTGAGCGAAAGGCATAGACACCGACGATCGCCAGATTGCTCGGCGGGTTCGCGGGCTTCTCCACCACCTCCACGACCCGGTCTTCGTCCATGCGCGCCACGCCGAACCGTCGCGGGTCATCCACGCTCTTGAGCATCAGCGCCGCCTCCCAGTCGGTTGCGCCGATTCTCTCCACAAACCCCGAGATGCCCTCCTCGAACAGGTTGTCGCCTAGGTAAACAAGGAACGGGGCTCCCGCCACGTAATCACGGGCAAGGTTCACCGCGTGGCCAATGCCCAGGGGCGCGACCTGCGTGATGTACTCGACGCTGATGTCCCAGGCGTCGCCGGCGCCGACATACTGTCGGATGGCTTCCGCCTGGTGCCCGACGATGAGGGCGACATCGTCGATCCCCGCCTCGCGGATCGCGTCCAGAGCCCATCCGAGAATGGGCTTGCCGGCAACGGGCAGAAGGTGTTTCGGACGTGAGAAGGTCAACGGCCTGAGACGACTGCCCTCCCCGGCGCAAAGAACAACGGCCTTCTGGGGCATACTGCCGGCCTCCTGCGAGGTAATTCCCGAGCTGAGCCAAACCGGCCGGGCTACAGGTTGAGACCCACGAGCAGGTACATGAGACCGTCAACCACCGGCCAAACCAGCCTCCCGGCGATCATGAAAACCACGAGCAGAAGCATGGGCCCGAACTGGCGGTACGCCTGATCCAGCTTGCGGGCGGTCTCCACCGGGAGTATCGCGGACAGGATGTGGGAGCCGTCCAACGGCCAGACCGGGATCAAATTGAACACCGCCAGGAGGAGATTCAGGTACATGATGTCAACCAGCGGCACGGCGTACTCCACCGGAACCAGCGCAAAGCGGACTGGAATCGCCAGCAGGACAGCCAGGATAATGTTCGATAGCGGTCCCCACAGGGAGACCATGATCTCATCCCGGCGTGGGTGGCGGAAGTTCATCGGGTTGGTCGGGACCGGCTTCGCCCAGCCCAGGCCGAACAACAGGATAAGCGTGGTCCCCAGCGGGTCGTAGTGATCCCACGGGTACAGGGAAACGCGCCCATGGGCCCGCGGTGTAGGGTCTCCGGCCTTCTCAGCCCGGTAGGCATGGCCGAACTCGTGGATGGTGATGGCCAGGGCCAGCGCGACGATCCAGGTGAGGAACCTCCCGAGATCGAATTCGCCGGCGCCCAGCATGTGAATGAGCGGCATTATCCTGTGCCCCGAGCGCACGACTGTGTGTGCGGGGGCTATTCCCTCTTTCGCGAAGCCCGTGTCGGAGGCTTCAGCGTCTAGAATCTGCCAAAGAATGACGTGATGTCGAACCGGTAGCGCTTCTCCGTCCCGTCCGCGAGACGGATGTGCAACTCGTCAGCCTTCTTGTCGTCGAGGAACAGCAGCGCCTGGCGTATCAGGTGCCAGTCGCGCCCCTGCTCCCCATGCAGTGCGCTGACCCACTCATACTCCATCCGGATTCCTTCGGCGGTGCTCTCGGCTTCGATAACGATCAGTTCATCCACGCCGGTTCCCTCCGCGCGACGGCTTCTCCGGATCCCACGGCGGACGGTCGTGCCCCGATTCCCTGTCCAGCAAGACCCGGGCCACCGCCAGTTGCTCCTCGGCACCCACTCCCCGGTCAAGTTTTGCCCTGACAGCCGCCCGCAGCGCGTCGCCGAAAGCCGGCCCGGGCGGATACCCCAGTTCCCGGAGGGTGCGCGGGTCGAAATCGGGCCGACAATGACGCAGATGCGTCCAGTAGCGCTCAAGCGCCTGGCGGTCGGCCTCATCCTCAGACGCGAACCACAGGGCCGCAATGCCGCCGAAGTCAGCTTCCCGCATCTGCTCCCAGAGTTCGCCGTCCTGCCGGGCCGGCCGGAATCCCCCCGCGCGCATCTCGAGAAACCGTGCGGCGCTGCGGAGGTCGCGCGCCATGAACCGGTCCAGGTGCAACTGGTGGATCATCCGGTCAGCGGTCACGGCGCGGCCAAGCAGGAGCGCGGCAAGGCAGGCAACCGCGCGACGGTTGGGATGCCCGGTCTCGCCGAGACGCCGCACTGCATCGGGCACCTGGTCCAGCGCCCGAAGGGAGCGCCGCGTGAACGCTTGCCGGGTGCCCAGAGCACGGGCTACCCCGAGTTGGTTGGCTCGCTGCAGCGCCCGCGGGCCCACGGGGTCGCGCAGCAGTGGCAGGATACTCTCGCCCAGGCGCTCCGTGGAAACCGTGGCCAGCGCGCCTTCGGCCGCCGCGGACCGGATCCACTGGCAGGTATCCGGCTCGATCGTGAAGCCCAGACGCTGCTCGAACCCCACCGCCCGCACGATCCGGGTCGCATCGTCCCAAAAGCTCCTGGGGTGCAGGGCCCGGACCAGCTTCTCGTCGAGATCCGCCAGACCGCCGGTGGGGTCCAGCACTTCGCCCCATTCGCCGGGACAGAGCCCGACCGCGATGGCGTTGATCGAGAAATCGCGGCGCCAGAGATCCTCGATGATCTCGGCGGGCTCGACCTTCGGCATGGAACCGGGGTACGGGTAGCTCTCCCGCCGAGCCGTGGCGATGTCGAAGCTCGTGCCGTCAGCCAAACGCACGGTGGCGGTCATGAAGGGCTCGTAAACCG
>JAGPGE010000619.1 GCA_018056145.1 Armatimonadota bacterium | reverse complement strand
GGCTACACTGTCCTACACCTCGCAGGAAACGGGAAGAAGATGGGTGAGCGCCACGCTCATCTCGCTGGCCGGCTTGTGCGCCAGGTGCTGCGGGACGTGATCCTCGAAGGAGAGGGCTCCGGCAGCCGTTACGACTCCCTGATCCGTGGAGCGATGGTCATGGAGCGCTACCTGCCCGACGAGTACCGCGCTGAACTCAAGGCCCTTGCGGCGGGATGTGACGTAAAGTACCAGGACATCGTCGCTCTCCAGCTTTTTGGCGATGTCCAACGCGGGCAGCGCTGCACAAGCTTCGCGACCTTCGGCGACGCCACTGCGTCAGGTGAGTGCATTGTGGGGCGGAACATGGATTTCTGGGACCACGGCGCCAGCAAGTACGCGGCGATGATCATCCACTACACGCCCCGCGAGGGTATCCCCTTCATGACCGTCACCTGGGCCGGCATCATCAACGGGTGGACGGCCATGAACCATCGCGGGATCGTCTGCGCTAACAACAGCGCCTACGGCGGCCGGGACAGCATCGAGGGGCTGTCCACCTGCTTCATGGTGCGCAAGGTGGCCCAGTTCGCCCGGACCGTTGAGGAGGGCGTGCGCATCGTGCAGCACACGCCGCGAGCGTGCGGGACCAATCTACTGATCGCGGGAGGCAATCCGCCGAAGGCCGCGATTGTGGAGTTTGACCACGAGCGCGTGGCGGTGCGCTGGGCGAAAAACGGTTTCGTGGCCGCGGCCAACGAGTTCCGGGCACTCGGACGGAACTATGATTCGCGCCTGGAGGACCTGGGAGGGGAGAGTGCGCGCGGGAAAGTCGGCAACGATCTGTTCGGGGGGTACTACTGGATCTCTCGCGATGAACTGCTGGTGAAGCTCATCCGCCAGCATTACGGGCGCATCGACGAGAGCACCAACCTGGTGGGGGCCGAGGGCGTGCCGATCCGTTCCATCAACCTGCACAGCGCCCTGCTCTTCCCGGACCGCCTGGCCTTCCGGGTGTCCATGAGCGAAGTCCCCGCCGCGGACCAGCCCTACCGCCGCTACCGCATGACGGACCGGGGTATCGTGAGCGACGAGTAGGCGCGGCGACGCAACGCGAACCCACGATCTCTGAGCCCGAGGCCTCTGTGTGGGCCAGATGGCGCGAATTGAGGTGTCTCTTTGCTAGAACCAGTCTCGGCGGTCATTCCAAACCGTGACGGTGTGGACCTGCTGCGCACCACTCTCCCGCCGCTACTTGCCGAACTGCCCCCGCTGGAGCACGAGGTCATCGTGGTGGATGATGCCAGCGAGGACGACAGCTTGGCCATGCTGCGGGCCGAGTTCCCGTCGGTGCGTGTGATTGCGCTGGAGCAGAACGTGGGTTTCGGCGAGGCCTGCAACCGGGGTTTCGCGGAAGCCCGGCACGGGATGGTGCTGCTGCTCAACAGCGACATGGTGGTGATGCCGGGCTCAATGAACTTGCTGGCGGAGCACTTTTCCGACCCGCGCATGTTCGCGGCCGGGCCGATCTACCTGGGGGATGACGAGGACTTGGAGAGCCTAGGATCGCGGGGAGGACCGGTGCGGCCACAGATTGGCGCGCCCGCGGGCGGCGGGCTTTTCCGGCGCGATGTGTTCCATGAACTGGGTGGGTTCGACCCGCTGTACTACCCCTTCTACTGGGAAGACCTCGACCTGGGCTGGAACGCTTGGCGAGCGGGCTGGCGGGTCATGTACGACACCCGCTGCCATTTCGTGCACATGGTCAGCCGGACCATCAAGCGCCTGTACTCGGCGGCTTACGTGAGGCGCATCCGGGCGCGGAACCGCATTCTGTTCGGATGGAAGAACTTCGACAGCCCTGCGCTCCTGCGCGCACACCATCTGACCCTGGTGCGGCGCATTGCGGCTGACCTGATTCGGCGGCGCGATACCGCGAGCCTGCTCGGGCTGATGGACGCGCTCAGAATGCGCACGGTGGCTCTGGCCGCACAACCGGCTGGCCCGGCACAACTCACGGGCGCCGAGATACTAGAACAGTCGCACCAGGACCTCGCTGAACTGCTGCGGATCTGACCCCACTGCACTCCCCGCAATTGTGAGTCCCGCTCACTTCCTGCCCACTGCCAGCACTTCCACCGACCTGCCGATGAGGTTCTCGATGGCCCACGGCGCGTAGGCGATGCGCTTGATGAACCAGCGAAACGCGCGCTTGCCCGCGGAAGGCACGCTGGAGTACACCTTGCCCTCCAGGACCTGCGTCATATCGTGCCCTTCCTGCGGGGTTACCTCGACGCCACGCAACCGCCACAGGAGCGCGCGCAGCATGTACAGGGTGCTGACCTCGAACACCATCGCGCCCTCGGGTTCGGGGATCGCGCGGGAGTCCACGGTGGCGAACCCCGCGGCTTTCAGCATGCGCGCCGTGGATTTCGGGCTGAAGTGGAACAGGTGGCGCGGCGGGTCCGGTGCGTACCAGAAGTGTCCGAACAGGCTTCGCTGCAGGGCATCCACATTGGGCACTTTGATGTACACGGACCCGCCCGGCTTGAGGAGCGCGTGAATCTTCCGCAGGTCTCCCAGCGGGTCGTGGACATGCTCCAGCACATCGAAGAGCGTGACGGCGTCGAAGGATTCGTCCGGGTACGAGGTGTCCTGAAGGAAGGCGCAGTCCACCTCCAGCCCGTAATGCTCCCGCGCGATCTGGCAGGCGTGTTCGTAAGGCTCCAGGCCCACGGCATCCAGCCCGCGCTGTCTCATCTGCGCCGGGAGATTGCCCACCGCACAGCCCACATCCAGCACGCGCCCGCCGGGATAGTCGCGCACCAGGGCGTCCAGCGTGCGCTTCATGCCGGCGTCGAGATACGGGCGCCGGCCCTCGGGCGTGGGAGGACTCCAGTAGCGCGTGGGGTAGTAGTCCCCGATACTCTCCGCGTCCGGCCTCGGGCTGATGAACGCCAGCGAGCATGACCGGCAGCGCTGTATCTCGAACTCCCCAGGGAGGAGGAGGTTCAGGTCCCGCGCGCGCAGCATGAGCCGCGCGGTTCCAGGCCCGCAGACCGGGCAGTCGATGGTCTCAAGCGCCATCCGTGTGCCTCCCCGCAAGCCCAGTGGCATACCCGACCACGTGGGCGCAGTCGACGATAATGTTCGCGATGGGCGCCAGGAGCGCGGCACCCGGGGACTTCGTGCGCCGGCGTGCCCGCAAGGCGTGACGCAACCAGTAAGCGGCCAGCAGAGCAGGCAAGCCCAGCCAGAGCGAGGGAAAGGCGAACCCGCCTGCAACCAGGGCCAGCGTGAGCACCAGCATCACGAAGGCCTTGGTGTAGTGCCCGAACCACAGGCCCCGCACTGCGTCGCCACGCGCGTATGCCCTGAACTGCCGGAACAGCGCGCGCGGAGCCGCGTTCGGCCGCCACTCGACGACTGCATCCGGCTCGAAGAGAAACTTCGCACCCGACGCGCGCAGGGCGAGGTCGAAGGCGGTGTCTTCGGCCGTGTCATTCCGCAGGCCCTGAGAATCGGGGTAGCCCTCCACCTTCTCCCAAGCGCTCTTGCGGAAGGCCACGGAGCGGGAAGATGGCAGGAAAGTCTCGGGATCGACCTCCTTCGCCGAGGGCACCGTTGCCGCGCACACTGCCTCTTCCCACAGGCTCGTTGCAACAGGCTCGTAATAGCCCGAGACCACATCCACCTCCGGGTCGGCTTCCAGCGGTGCGATGATCCGCTCGAACCAGTCGCCGCGGGGGATCGCCCCCACATCCGTAACCGCGATGAGTTCGCAGGCGGTCTCCTCGATGCCGTTGTTTCGGCCCTCGGAGCGGCTGG
>JAGPGE010000618.1 GCA_018056145.1 Armatimonadota bacterium | reverse complement strand
CATCCCGCGGGTGCATTTCCCGGCGCTAACCGGGCTGCGAGTGGGAGACGCCGGGGAGGATGACGCCCTCGCGACAGGCATGGTGCAGGGCGAACTGCGCCGTAACCCGGCCGCCGATCTCCCCGCGGAACGCACGCTGCAGTACCCCGGCCGGGCTTGCCTGCCTTGGCAGGACCTTTCGGACGGCAGCGGAGGGCTGTTCCTCCTGCCCCAGGCCGATGGGACGTGCCAGCTTGAGATCGTCACCGGAGCCCGGGAGGGTCTCATCGACATGGGGTACCGGTGGTGGTCCCTGCTGGAACCGGGCGAAACCTGGGAGTCGCCGGTGGTGGAACTCGGTCTCCATGAGGGCGGCTGGCACGCGGTTGCGGATCGTTTCCGCGAGTGGGCCCTCGCGAGCACACCGCCGCGTGAGCACCCGGAATGGCTCAGCGAATGCGACGGATGGATCGGCAGCGGCGGCCCGAGCTACAAATTCGCGGAGCTGCCGGAGATGCTGGAGACCGCCCGGTACTACGGGTTCAACTACCTGCAGCTCTGGGCGCAGATGATCCTCGGCGGCGCTTACTACTCTTACTTCTACCCAAACCCCGACCTTGGGACCGAGCAGGAACTCACCGATGCCATCGCCGAGATCCACGCGCGCGGAGGAAGGATCGGCTTCTACAGCAATGCAATCTGTTTCGACGGAGCCATCGACCAGAACCCGGCGCTGCATGAGACCATCCTCAAGTACGACCTGAAGGACATGCCACCGATCCCGAGCTTCTACGATGAGGCGGTGAAGGGCGTTTTCGTGGGCCCGGGCGGGGCGTATGGCAAGGGCGGCGCGGCCGGGCACAGCCACAGCGGGTACCCGGACGGCTACTGGGCAATGGACCCGTGCGCCGACTGGTGGCAGGATTACCTCGCGGGCTGGATCAGTCGCTGGAACCGAAAATACGGGGCGGATGTGTGGTATCTGGACAGCTTCCCGGTGCATGGCTACGGCCTGGGGCCCGCGTCATATGCGCTGCACCTGGATCACCCGCGAAGTCTCGGACAGGGCCAGACCGACCTGCTGAAGCGCATCCGCCAGGACTTCGACGGTCCCATACTCTATGAGGGCGTGGCCTGCGCGGCCTTCATGCCGTGGACAGACTGGTGCCTGGGCACCGAACTCTCCTTCGGCTCCGGCACCTGGTCGAAGCCGGAGATCTTCGTCTACAGCTTCGGTGATGTCTACCCGGTCTTCTCGGGGACCTGCAACACGTGGAAGGGCATCGGCGCGATCTTCCCGGATCTGGCCGAACCGACCCACGAGGACGCGCTGAACTATGTGTTCCTGATTGGCGAACGTTTCGACACCCTCGGCCTGCACCCCCTGCGACCCGAATGGCCCTTCGGCGAGCATGTGCGGAAGCTGGTGACTCTCCGCAAGAAAGTGCGGGACGTGGTGTACTCGGGGCGCATGATGGACGCACTGGGGCTGTCCGGAATGCCGGAGCATGTGGAGGCCCGGGCCTTTGTGCGCAAGGAACCCGCGAGCGCGGTGGTCACGGTCGTGGATCGCCGACCCGAGCCGGGGGAGTGGAGCCTGAGCATCGACACCGCCGCATTGCCCTGGCCCGAAGGTCTCACTCGAGCGCGGCTGCTGTCGCTGGACGGGACGGAACGAGACTTACCGGTAGGCCGCGACGGAGCGCTGGTAACAGTCGACATCGAGACGACCACCAACGTCTTTGCCGTGAGGTTCGACGCACCTCGGTAAGCTCCTCGCGCATAGGCGGCGCAGGCGATACCACTCTCGATTCGGTCAGGCTCCCGCCCGTCAGTGTCACCGTGCTGAGGTTCGACAGAGAGTGACGGGTACGGGTGTCCACCATCACAGAAGGGACCGCGCCAGTGGACGTAGACAGGTTCCTTGACGAGTGCGAGGCGGATGGGAATCTGCGCGGCCGGCTGGTGCACGTGGAGCGAATCCCGCCGCGCGCGGCGCGTTACGGGCGCCTGAAAGAGCCGCTGCCGGATGAAATCCTGCAGTCGCTGGCCGGAACCGGCGTACGAGAGCTGTTCACACACCAGGTCGACGCCATCGAGGCATTGCGCCGCGGCGAGAACATCGTGGTCGTGACGGGGACTGCCAGCGGCAAGACCCTCTGCTACAACATCCCTGTGCTCGAGACAATAGCCCACGACCCTTCCGTGCGCGCGCTCTACCTCTTCCCCACAAAGGCCCTCGCCCAGGACCAGCTTCGGGCATTGGCCAAGCTGGGCGTGCCCACTCTCGGCCCAAGGGAGCGGCAACGGGGCGGCCGGCGAGTGGAGCATCTGCCGAACTCGTCCCAGCAAGCGCTCCCGGGCATGGCGGATGCTTTCTGGCCTCCGGCCGGCACTTACGACGGCGACACCCCGAAGGTTCTGAGGTCGCGGATGCGCTCAGAGGCCGGCATCGTGCTGAGCAATCCCGACATGGTGCACGCGGGGATGCTCCCCAGTCACGGTTCGTGGTCGACCTTTCTCGCTGGCCTCCGGTACGTGGTTATCGACGAACTCCACGCCTGCCGTGGGGTGTTCGGGAGCCACACCGCCAACGTCATCCGGCGGCTCAGACACATCTGCCGGAACTACGGCTCATCACCCCAGTTCATCTGCTGCAGCGCCACCATCGCCAATCCCGTGGAACACGCCGAGGCCATGGTCGGACTGCCAATGACGCTGATCGACGATGACGGCTCGCCCCGGGGGAAGCGAGCATTCGCGCTCTGGAACCCGCCGCTCATTGACGCGGCACAGGGAATCCGCAAGAGCGCGAACACGGAAGCGGCAGAACTGATGTCCAGGCTCATCGGTCCCCACATGGCCCAGACCATCGCCTTCACACGGTCCCGCAGCACCGCCGAGGTCCTCTGCAAGTACGTGCGCGAGCGCCTCACCTCCGCCGGGTATCCACGGTCGTCAGTCACACCGTACCGCGCCGGCTACCTGCCTTCGGAAAGGCGGGAGATTGAAGCCGGGCTCGCCAGCGGGGAGATCCGAGGCGTCGCGTCCACAAATGCGCTGGAACTGGGCATCGACGTGGGCGGCCTCGACGCGTGCCTGATCGTGGGCTATCCGGGCACTGTCGCCAGCACATGGCAACAGTGAGGTCGGGCCGGGCGAACCGACCGGGATGCACTCACGATCCTGGTCGCACGCGACGGATCGGTGGATCAATACATCATGAACCACCCGGACTTCCTGTTCGGCAAACCCCACGAGCACGCATTCACCCGGCACGATAACCCGTACATGCTCATGGATCACGTCCGGTGCGCGGCGGCGGAACTGCCTCTGACCGGAGATGACGCCGCTCTCTTCGGGGAAGACCTGGGCGCAATTGCCGAGATCCTCGCTGACGAGGGCGAACTCGCCGA
The DNA here is from genome assembly GCA_018056145.1 of Armatimonadota bacterium. GTDB lineage: Bacteria > Armatimonadota > Zipacnadia > Zipacnadales > JABUFB01 > JABUFB01. The sequence continues at coordinate 415 of JAGPGE010000618.1, read as the reverse complement.
GAGAGACGGCAGGTGGTACTGGCGCAAGGCAGTGAACCCGGCACACGAGGTCCGGCTGCGAGGGGTGATGTCCGACAGTAGCTACACCGTTCAGGACCTGGACACGAACAAGGTCATCGCTTCCGCGGATGAGTGGGCGGCCTATAACCTGCTTCACCCGGGTGCGGTATACATGCTTGACGGTGAGACCTACCTGGTCGAGGAACTTGACATAACGACCCGCATCGCGTACGTACGCAAGCGCCGGGTTGGGTACTTCACGTTGCCGTGTGTAAGAGACCCCGGGTTCCCTGTGGACGGTGATTCCCAAGAACGCACCTGGAGGGGCTGCGCTCTGTGGTTGGGTGACATCGGTGTGGCACCGCGAGTGGTCGGCTTCGAGAAGCGGACATTCTGGCGCCACGAGTGCATTGGC
>JAGPGE010000617.1 GCA_018056145.1 Armatimonadota bacterium | reverse complement strand
TGGAACGGGTGATGGGCCACGTCGCCGCTGTTGGGCTGGATGCAGGGGATCTCCATGAAGTCCGACTGTTCCGGCGCCAGCTTCTTCGACCAGAGCCGGTTGTCCCGCACTGTACCACCGGTGCCGAGTAGCTCGATGTTGAACTGGTACGGTCCCACGATCTCCAGGGAGGCCGATACGCGCCCCACCGCGCCGTTCTCAAAGCGCAGGATGCCCGACTCCGTCATATCGAACTCGAACGTGTCCAGGCCCTCGCGGGCGAAAGCGGCCACTTCCACGACCTCACTGCCAACGAGGAACCGGATCATGTCCACCGCGTGGCTGCCTCCGGCGAGCATGGTGCTGCCGGTGAACTTCCGCTTCGCGATCCAGCGATCCGGGCTGATGACTCGCCCGGCGCCATGCCAGTAGTCGGTCTGGGCGAAGATGATGTCACCCAGCGCCCCCTGATCCTGCAGGGCTCGGATGTTGGTCACCAACGGATTCCAGCGCAGCACAAAGCCCACCACGCTGGTGATCCCCGCCTGCTCCACCGCTGCCTGCAGCGCATCGCACTCGTCCCGGGTGATGGCCGGAGGCTTCTCCAGGATGATATGCTTGCCCGCCTTGCAGGCCGCGATGGCGTCCGAAGCATGGAGGTAGTTGGGGGTGGTGATCACCACGGCACCCACGCGGCTGTCGGCGAGCAGCGCCTCGTAGTCCGGGAACACGGTACAATCCAGGCCCAGTTCAGCGACGAAACGGCGCGCGTTGTCCAGGTTGCGGCTGGTGATGCCCACGAGATGAGCCCGGGGGTTGCGGGTGATGGCCTTCGCGTACTCGACGGATACCCATCCGCTTGCATTGATCGCGATTCCGAGACTGTCGGGCATGTCGGCGCCTCCTGCCAATTCGCGTTGGGACTACCAGATGAGCACACCGTGGTGATCAGTGGACCAGTCGAACACGCGCGCATTGGCCTGCATGAGTGCCTGGCGCACTGCGTAGTCGCGATTGGGCGCGCAGTGGAAGAGCATGGCGCCGCCGCCTCCGGCGCCACAGACACGTCCTCCGATGGCTCCGGCTTTGCAGGCCACGTCGAAGAGCTCCTCGATCCGGTCGTTGGTGACGTCCGGGTGCAGGCGCTTGTGCAACTCCCAGACTTGAGTGAGCATGTCCCCGAGAGCGTGCAGGCGTCCCTGGAGCAGCGCAAGTCTGATGTCCTCGGCGCACCGGCTCATCGCCTGGAGCGCGCCGATCACCGCCGGGTCCTTGCGCTCGAAACCGCTGGCGACCGCATCCAGGATGGTCTTGGCCGGCCGGGAAATCCCCGAGTAACAGACCACCAGTGACTTCTCAAGCTCCGCGATGGCGGGTGCGCCCAGGGGGAGCCTGTCCACCTCGACGTGCCAGCCGACCTGGTCGGGCCAGTAGCACATGTACTTGAACCCGCCGCCGGTTACGGGCGAGTACTGGTCCTGCCAGCCATAGGTGGTCCGCAGCGCCACCATCTCGCATTCCCGGGCGAGTTCGGCCATCTGGTGGGCTGTGAGCTTGTACCCGGTCAGCGCGTCCAGCGCGGCGATGATGCAGGTGGCGATGGTGGAAGATGAGCCTAGACCGGCGCCCGCGGGCATTTCGGAGTACGTGGTGAGCTCGACCCCGTGTTGCAGCTTGAACCTGCGGACGATCTCCTGCGCCAGGCCTAGTTCGCCGTCCGGAGACAGCGCGTCCCTGCTCTCCACGACCACATGCCGGTCTCCCTGGTCGGGGGCGTGGAAGACGATCAGGTCGTCGTAGCGCTCGACGCAGGTGGCGTATATGTACTTGTTGATGGTCGCGTTGACGATGCTCCCGCCGAACTCGCGGCAGGCAGGCACGTAGTCCGTCATGCCCACGAAGTCGATGCGCAGCGGGGAACGGGCCTGTACAACTCTGGCAGTAGCCATCTCAGAGCACCTCAGCGGACGTCATCCCGGCCCCTGGCGGCGGAAGCGTGGCGTCCCCGCCCGGCATGCGGGGCCTTGGAAAGCACACGGCGCCTGTTCCAGCACCGGGGCGGGAATCCCTCCTGTAGCTGAGGATGATCTCGCGGGAAGGTCGTCGCTGTCCCCAAGAAAGGCGCTTCAGTTTCGCCGGTGCTTGGACGTGATCTGATGGCTGGGCCGGGCTTATCTGGCTTTGACCAACAGGACTGCTGTCTCACAGCCCGCGGAGCGGGTGGTAGCCTATAGCCGGGGGCGAAAGCCCCCGAGTTCCCGCCCCACACTGCGCCTTGAGCCCCCGAACGGGGTCGGCAGGAGTTTGTCCGTGCACCGAGCCCGAACGCCCCTCCAGGGCTTGGGGGCCCTTGCCTGAGCCCGTAGTCCCTCGGTTTCCGCAAGGGGCTCTAGGCGGACGGCTCCTGTCGGAGGGTGACAGCAGCGTGGCTCCAGCACCACGGGCACCGGGACGCTGGTCACACACGAGGCCGGAACACCTCTGGCTGAACCGATGAACCTGCCCGTTGAACGCAGCCTGATGAGGCTTGTCATCACCAGGTGCCCGCGCTATACTGGACCGAACCTGCTCTGTCGCGGCGTGTTGAGCATCTTTGAACTTTTCCAGCCACTGGGGTCGCTTGCCGCTGATGAGCCGCCACGATCGCGACGATAACGACGGCAGCTTCATGGACCGGATCTGGGACGTCCTCAGGCCGGGGTCGCGGCGATATGTGGTCGCCGGGGCAATACTTCTCTGGCTGCTGTTTCTCACCCGCGGTGCGATTACCCTTCCCCTTGTCGTGGGTTGGTCAGATGCCCGACAGCTTCTTGAGCGCGAGCATCAGCGCGACGCTCTAAAGCGCGAGCTTGACGAGTACCACCGGGCGATCCCCCACTTTCGCTCCCCCGAGGGACAGCAGCAGGCCCGCAGATTGTTCTACAAGTACCGGGAAGAGGGCGAGGTTCCGATCCGGCCTACTCCCCGGGGCACGGGCGACGGACTGGCTGAGCGCCTCAACGGGTGGGTGGACGAGACGAAGTCTGAGGCAAAGGACTGGAGCCTGGACCGGACCGAAATCCTGAAGCGCTGGGCCACCGACCCCCCCAGGGAAGAGAATGCGGATGAAGCCGGCTCTGCGGCCACGAGCCAGCCGGCGGTGGAAGACCTGGCCCGCGAGGCCTTCGAAGCCAACGACGCAGCGAAGACCACTGAGGAGTAACATCACCCCGGTTCCGCGGAACCAGGCGCCCACACGCTCATCCCCCAAAAGCCCCCGCGGAAGGACTGCTCACGCGCTGGAAGGAACATGACCGCAAAGCTCATGAGCCTGCTGCCGTGAGTTCGTCCGGCGGCCCTGGGAGTGACCCCGCAATGCGTCTTTGCGCCCTTCTGTGGATCCCCCTGCTCTTCACCGCACTGACCGCCGTGGCCCAGGATCGGCCCGCCTCGCTTGTGCTCAACGGTGGCTACGAGCGCACTGGCGGCTGGTCGAAGCCCGCATCGGCGCAGATCGTCGAGACTGGTCGCGCCGGACGCGCCCTGATGTTCGACGGAGAGGGCGGAAGCTCCCAGGAAGTCATGCCCGGAGGCGCGGGCAACACTTTCTCCTGCTCGGTGGAAATGCGCACCGAGGACATCCAGGGGCAGGGATACGCCTACGCCGCCATCTACCAGCTTAGCGCCGCGGGCGACTGGGTGGAGTTCAAGGATTTCGCTCAGGTGCGGGGGACGCAGGACTGGACACGCTACGACTACGCCTTCAGCCTGGTTCCCGGAGCGGAGATGATCTCGGTGCGCTGCGGGATATACGCGGCTGGGGGGAAGGCGTGGTTCGACAACTGGACTCTGGTCGCCGGCCCACGTGC
>JAGPGE010000616.1 GCA_018056145.1 Armatimonadota bacterium | reverse complement strand
GCGCAGACTCGGTTCGCCGGATGAACTCTCTCAGCCTTTCCCTCTCGCGGTTCTCGCGCTCGAGTCTGCCAGCTTCGTCGGCCCTGCGCAGAACCCGCTCCAGTTCGTCGCGAAGCTCGCGGTAGTTGTCGATGTCACGGCGCGCTCTCTCGTCGGCATCCTCGGCGATACCCAGCAATTCGTACGCCGGAGCCTTCCGTTCGGCGACGGCATCCTGCAGCTCGAGTCTCGCCCTGTGCGCCCGGGCCACTGACAGAGCCGCTGCCGCCCTGGCCACTTCCAGTTCGGCTTCAGCCTGGGCGACGGCGCGCCGATGGTCGTTCGTGTCGGCACAAAAAAAGTCAGCTACAGTTCGTTGCAGCCAACTCAGAATGGACATGGTATCTGCTCGCTATGGACCTCGCTTTGTGCTAATATACCCGTGCCTTAGGAGGCCAAACGGAAACCGGACCCCGCCCCACAGCGGGCGCTGGTACAGTTCCCTTCGCGACACGCGCGGCGATTCCTGCCGACCATTGCGGGCCGTCCGTACGGCCTCCCCGATCCTTCGAGATCCGCCATCCCGTCCCGCGCAGGAAGTTCAGGGCCTGCCTGCCGCGACCTCCCGGAACCACCACGAGTGAACGCGACAAACGCGCAGACATCGAACACGGGCTCGCCCCTCACGTCACTGCTTGCGATGGGCACCTTCGCCGGCGCCCTGGCAGTGGGTCTGGCCACGATGATCGCGACCAACCAGCCGCTGCTCGCGGTGGCGGCCGGCGTCGCGGCCCTGGGCACCGTCGCCGCGATCTCTTCCACAGAAGCCTCGATCTACGCGGTCATCACCATCGGCTGCATGGACGGTCTCATCAAGGGCATCTACCCGGGGATGTTCACGGTCCTGCTCAAGGACATGTACCTGATGCTTGCCCTGCTCCACTGGATCTGGGACGGGATGAACGGGGTGGGCCGGACTTCGCTCCAGACCCGGGTCGCCGTTCCCGCGATCATGTTCATCCTTTACTGCGTCGCGCAGATGTTCAACTCCGAGAACATGAGCGGGCTTCTCGCGCTGGCCGGGCTGCGCTCCTGGGTCATCTGGATTCCCATCTTTTTCATCGCCTACGACAGCATCACCACGCGCAGGCAGTTCGAACGGCTGCTGATGTTCATCGCCTTCATCAGCAGCACCACGGGGATATACATCATCGTCCAGGGGCAGATCGGCTACGATCACCTGCTGGCGATCAACAGCAGTTTCGATTTCTACGCCCGCTTCCAGAACAACGATCTGTTCCGGGCGCCTGGGTCGTACGTACACCCCGGGGTCGCCGGCGCGACCATGAGCTACGCCGCGGTGGTCTGCATGGCCTGCGCGCTGGCTGCCCGTCCTTTCTCGCTGGTCCAGATTCTCCTGCTCATATCCGGCCCGATTTGCGTGGTGGCGATGGCGGCCACCGGTGGCAGGGCGCCCCTGGTTGGCGCGGTGTTCGGGGTGGTGGCCTTCATCATCATGGCCCGGCGCCCACAGCTTCTCGTGGGCCTGTTCATCCTGGCCATCATCGGCCTGTGGCAGGCGGATGTCTACGTCGGGCGCATGATGTCCGCACGTTACAACCAAAGTCGCCTGAACATCCCGGCCATCGTGGACCGAGCCATCGAGCCGTTGGGGACGGGCTTCGCGATGCTCTCGAAGTACCCCCTGGGAACGGGTGTCGCCAGCGGAGCCGGCGCCGGACGGGCCTACGGGATGATCGAAGAAGAGATGAGCGTCAAGGGCGAGACGGCCGTGATGATCGAGAACGAGTTCGGCCGCGCCATGAAAGAGCTTGGCCTGCCCGGCTTCGGGCTCTTCATCTGGCTGCTGTGGCGGGCGATGACATCCGCTGCCACGGGACTGTCCGGCGGCAACCGCAGGGACGGTCTGCTTGCCGCGGGCCTTGTGGCGGGCGCCATCAACCTGAGCATCCAGCTTATGGTGGGCTCCGCATTGTACCTGGCGCCCGCGGGGACCTACTTCTGGCTCAGTTGCGCACTGGCGTCCAGGATGCCGAGCTATGCCGAGCAGGAGCGCATCGAGCTTGAGGAGCGCGACGAGGAGCAGATCAAGGCCTGGGATGAACTGATGGCGTCCATGGAAAAACCCCCCGCTGCCTGACGAGCCGGCAGTGGCTCTCTGCCAATCATGCGACAGACGCCGCGTGGCTCACGCGACGCACCCGGAGGTACCCGATCCTATGCAGTACCAGTTGCCCACGATCCACATCGAGAGCGAGACCCTTGCGGAAGGCTGGGAGAAAGCCGTCCTTGCCACCTGGGAGCGGGGGGCGCGCATTGCCACCCAGTATGACCAGCCCGGCGACCCGGAAAGCCGCGATGCCTCCCTCATGCTCGCTGTAGCCGATCCCTTCGCCGAACCCCGCATCCACCGCGCCATGCCCGGCGGGTTCTATGAACTCGAAGTCTACCGCCAGGAAGTGGTCGACGGTATCCACGACCACTGGATTGCGCCCGATGAGGGCAAGTGGCAGTACACCTACCACGAGCGGTTCGCGAAGTACACCGTGCCCGGCATCGACGAGCCCATCGACCAGATCCAGTACGTGGTGGACACGCTTGTTGAGGCCCCTCATTCCCGGCGCGCCCAGGCCGTTATCTGGAAAGCCTGGGATGACGCGGGCATCGATCACCCGGCCTGCCTGCAGCGTCTGTGGTTCCGCATCTTCGACGACGCCCTGGTTCTCGCGGCCCACATGCGCAGCAACGACGCCTTCAAAGCCGCCTACATGAACATGTACGCCTTCACTGATCTGCAGCGAGTGGTTGCCGAGAGGATCAGCGAGCGTATTGGCCGCCCCATCCGCGTGGGTCAGTACAATCATGTCGTGGACTCGTTCCACATCTACGGCTCGTACTTCGGCGAGTTCGAAGGCTTCCTGCACAGCGTTGCCCAGCGGACCTGGGAACAGCGGACCTATCGCACCGAGGACATCCAGATCCTCATCGACGAGGCGCGCGAGAAGATCGCCGGTTCCCTGGCCCGCGAGAAGGCCAGGCTCGGCGAAGCGCTGCGGGAGGAAGCCCCATGAAGGCCATCATCCTGGCCGCGGGAGCAGGCAGCCGCAACTTCCCGTACGAGCTGACGCGCCAGAAAGCCGCCTTACCCGTGGGCGACACGTATCTCGCGCGCTGGACCGTGGGATGCCTGAACCGCGCCGGGATTGGTGAGATCTTCGTTGTCGTGGGCCACCTGCACGAACGCGTTCGCCACGCCCTGCTCGGTCTGAACGTCCGCTTCGTACACCAGCAGGGCGCAACCGGCACCGCCGGGGCCGTACTGGATGCACTCGCGGTTGCGGGGGACGACGAACCGTTCCTGGTCATCTACGGCGACTGCCTGTTCGACGAGGAGGGTCTGTGCGGGTTCATCCGGGCCTTCGCCGACCAGAAGCCTTTCGCAGCGGCCGCATTGTCGCCGCTGGGAGAGCGGGATTCTCTCAACTGGCTCTGCGGCTCAGTGTCCTGGGGCGGAGAGCTTTCCGGCATCTCGGGCCATCCGCGCGGGGCTTCCCACCGCCTGTGCGGGCTGTACGGGCTCTCCCCGGATTGCGTTCCTTTTGTCCGCGCCAACCCGGGTTTTGTGGATTCCGTGAATGTGGGTGGCATGCCGGCACATGAGGCGGAACTCGCCCAGTCGCTCCAGCTTGCCATGGACGCCGGGAACTCCGTGATGGCCTGGGAGCATACCGGCCTGTTCGTGGATATCGACAAGCCCTGGCATGTGATCGAAGCCAACCATGCTCTCGCGCAGTACCTGTCCGGCCGCCTGACGGAGAGACGCATCACA
>JAGPGE010000033.1 GCA_018056145.1 Armatimonadota bacterium | reverse complement strand
CGCGCAGCACACTGTGACGCGAGTTCGTGGCGCTCGATCGTCCCACCTGGAGGCACATAACTTCCGGGCGAGTGATTGCTCTCCACCAGCAGGACCTTCCCCTGGTGCACCGTGACCGCAACCGCCCGGGCTTTCAGGCCAGTCTTCGCCATTGGTCGTCTCCCACGGTCAGTGCAGACTGCGCGACAAAGGTGCCCAGCCTGTCCCGGGCGAAGAGTTGATGGATCCAATCGTACAGGAGGCCTGCCATGTCCCTCGCAATCGCGCTGCTGCTGATGCTAATGACGGGTGTAAGCCTCGCCCAGGTTCCCGAAGGCTGGTTCCCCTTCGTCATTGGCGAAATCGCCCCGGACAGCGTGGCTAATGTCTCAGGCTACAATAACGCGGTGGCGGGTGCAAAGGGTTTCATCCAGGCGAGGGACGGGCGATTCGTGGATGGGCAAGGCAACCGCATCCGGTTCCTCGCAACAAACCTCACCTTCGACAGCGCCTTCCCGGACAAAGATCAGGCGCCCCTCATCGCCCGGCGCATGGCCGCCCTCGGGATCAACTGCGTGCGGTTCCACCACATGGACAACCAGAACAAGCCCCGGGGGATCTGGGACCCGGCGTTCAAGGACCGCCAGCACATGGATCCGGAACAGCTTGACCGCCTGGACTGGATCATCTACCAGCTCAAGCTCAACGGGATCTACTCGAACATCAACCTCCACGTCTCGCGCAAGTTCGGCCCCGCTGACGGTTTCGAGAACGCCGAAGCCCTGCCCAACTACGACAAGGGCGTGGATAACTGGCAGCCGCGGATGATCGAGCTTCAGAAGGTCTATGCCCGCGAACTGCTCACTCACCTCAACCCGTACACGAACACCCGGTACGTCGAAGAGCCGTGCATCGCCATGGTTGAGCTGAACAACGAAAACAGCGCCCTGCAATTCGCCATGGGCCAGGAGTTCCACAACCTGCCCGAGCCGTACAAGGGGCAGCTCCAGATGATGTGGGTGGACTACCTCAAGGGCGAGTACGGAACAACCGAAGCACTGCGCGCCGCCTGGGACGAGGGTTCCGCGCCGTTGGGCGAAGAACTGGTCCGCAACCGGGACTTCGGCGAAGGCACGAAGGAGTGGGTGCTGGAGACCCGCAATCGCCAGACGGATGTGTTCGAGATCGTCGATGACCCCGAGGTCGGCAAGGCGATCCACGCGCGGCTGAACAGCCTCGGCGTGAACCCCTGGGATTTCCAGGTACACCAGACCGGGCATGATCTCAAGGATGGGCAGGTCTACACGCTTTCCTTCAAGATCAAGGCCGACCCGCCGCGCACTGTGAGCGTGGGCGTGCGCCGGGACATGGCCGACTGGCGCGATCACGGCCTCTCCGCGTCTGTACAGGCGGGCAATGACTGGACCGAGCACAGCTTCACGTTCTCGGCCCGCGATACCCTCCCCAACCACAGCCGCTTCAGCTTCAACTGCCAGAACGCCCTGGGCAGCGTGTGGCTGGCGGATATCAGCCTGCGCACCGGCGGCATCCGGGGCCTGGGCGAAGACCAGTCGCTGGAAGCGGGCAACGTTGCGTTCTCCAGCCGCAGCAGCACCGCTCGGGCCTGGGAAGACTGGCTGGCGTTTTTCGTGAAGCTCGAGCAGGACTACACTCAGCCCTTCCACCGGATGCTCAAGGACGAACTGGGCCTGAGAGCGCTGGTGGTGGATACCCAGGCATCCTACGGCGGCATCGGCGGAGTCTGGCGCGAGTCCCGACTGGACTACGTGGACATGCACTCCTACTGGCAGCACCCGAGCTTTCCAGGGCGGCCCTGGGACCCAGGCAACTGGACCATCGGCAACACGTCCATGGCCGCCGCGGCAGGCAGGGACACGCTGACCAATCTCGCCCGGCACCGCGTGGCCGGCCTGCCTTTCACGGTGAGCGAGTACAACCACCCGGCGCCCGGCGACTACCGGGCCGAATGCATGCCGATGCTCGCGGCCTTCGCGGGCCTCCAGGACTGGGACGGCATCTTCGAGTTTGACTACGGCAAGACCCCGACCCAGTGGGAAGACGCGAAGATCAACGGGTATTTCCAGATGGTCACCGATCCCGCGAAGCTCGCCTGGTTCCCCATCGCCGCCAACCTCTTCCGGCGCGGAGATGTCAGCCCAGCACGCGAGGAAATCCGGCTGCGGGTGCCGGAAAACCAGATCGTGACGCTGCTTGCCAAGCACGGCAACAGCGCGGGTTCCGTCTGGGACGCAGCAGGGGTGCCGAGAATCGCGTCGATCCGCCACCGTCTGGCCGTGGAGTTCGTCCCCAATGGCGAGGTCTCCGCCCCGCGGGTGAGCCTCCCGCGGGACGGCGCGAGCCTGCGGTCCGATACCGGCGAAATCACCTGGGCGTCGGAACCCCGGCAGGATCTCCCCTTCCGGGTCGAGACGGAACGGACCTGCGCCGTCATGGGCACGGTGGCCGGGACCGAACTCGATCTCAGGCCGGGCGTGGAGATCACCCTGGGCGATACGTCAAACGGCTGGGCGGCGGTGGGCCTGACCAGCATGGACGGCAAGCCGCTCGCGGAATCGGGCCGCATGCTGCTGGTCCTCATGAACCGCGTGGAGAACCAGGGCATGGTGTGGGACGAAGCGCGGCGCACTGTGGGCCGCAACTGGGGCAAAGGCCCGACTGTTGCGGAGCCGGTCCCCGCGACCCTTCGATTCGCGGATAGCGGTCTGGTTGCCTATGCGTTGGATGGTTCGGGAACGCGGGGCCGCCGAGTTGAAGCAACCAACGGCGCCCTAATCCTGGGGGCCGATTGCCAGACCGTCTGGTATGAGCTCGTGCGGGAGTGACCGCGAGTGCGGAGGCGGTATAGGTGAACGCGACCTTCGATCCCTTGAGGGCAAAGCTGACCACGCATTTCGCCCAGTCCGCCAGGATCACCGTGTTGGTCGTTGGACTACTGTTCCTTTGGGTCGCGTCACTGCGCCTGCTCATCGGGTGGCTCCTTCAAAGGCAGTGGGGCGGGGATATTCAGGGCCTCGCCGTGGCATTCGTGCTGGTCATTGTCGCCGTCGTCTTCCTGCTTCCGTTTCTGATGCTCTCCGGCGTGACCAATGACTTGCGCCGCATCGCCCGCGAGCATGTGGGAACCAGCGATGATACGGCCTTGGGACGCAGTGCATCGAGAGGTCTGCGCTGGATGGCTGTGGGGCCGGGCGGAGTGAGTCTCGCCGGGCTTACGGACGCTTTTGTGATCCCGCCAACACAACTGCGCAGGCTTTTCTTGCATGACCGCCGATTCTGGCTGGAGTGGCGAGACCGCGACGGCGCCACGTGCGCGGTATGGTCAGAGCGCCCTATGAAGGCCCCCGTACTGGAGGCTCTGCAGACCCTTGTGCGCATGCATGGCGGCGAGGTGGAGACAGTCGACGGCAGGGCTCTGTCCGCCGCCATCACCCATGCACGCGGCCGCATTCGCAATGCGACGCAGGCCAAGATCCTGCCCCCTGTCATGGCGCTTGCGGGCGTACTTGTCCCAACCCTCATCATCGAGGACCTGTTCCGAGGGCTTCAGGAGACTGCTCCGGAGGCCTACCTGAACGCAATGCTCGCCATGGCCGCCGCCACGACCGCGCTGTTCGCACTGATTTGGTTCTACTATGCCTTCCCGGCGCTCACACAGGCCGAGCGAGCCGCCTGGGACGTCCCGATCACCTTCGAGGGGGCGTGAGCCCTGCTCGAACCTGCCCGCTGATGTTCAGGGAGCGTGACATCGATGCAGCGCCTGACCGTGTGCCTTCTTGCTGTACTCTTCTGCCTTCCCGCGGCCTTCGCCGCCAACGCGCTTGAGCAACTCCGCGTCGGCCCGAAGCCCGTCTTCCGCGAGGGCCACACCCTGATCCCCCTCACCACCTGGGGCCCGGAGTTCAGCCTGGAGATCCGACGGGAACTGTGCGAGAATTGGGGATACGCCCTGCAGTTCGGGCGCATCCGGCCCGACATGCTGGCGCGCCTGAGTGACCCCGCAAGCGTCGAAGCGAAGGTATGCGCACTCGCCGCGCGGGACCCGGATCGCTACCCGCTGCACGTCACCATCGGCCCGGCTTTCTCGATCCGAGCCTTCACCGATCAGCTTCCGCCCGAGACCTGGTGTACCGACGAAAATGGGCAGCTTCCCGGAGGCCAGCGCATCTACAGCCCCGAAGCCCCGGACAGTGCCTTCGACATGATCGCCGACTACGAGGCGAACATGCTCAAGCAGGTGCTGGCCATCGCGCCCATCGCGGTCATCACCAACGGCGGCGAATACGGTCTGAGCACCGTCGGCCATCACCAGAAGTACTGGGAGAAGGACCCGAAGGTGGTTGCGGCGCGGGGCGACCGCGACTGGTTCGAGTACATCTCCGAGCGCAAGGCCCACCAGGAGATGATTATCACCGAGCGCATCCGCGAACTGGTCCCGGACCGGCTCACGTACGTCTACTACCCCACCGAAGGCTGCCCCCACCGAGACCGCTACGCGAACTGGTGGCAGTGGACGTGGGACTACGCTTTCATGCGGCCGGTGTCTGACCTGCCCAGCAGCTCGATCTACTGGAAGCACTACAACTCCGGTTGGTCGGGGGACAATGACGCGCTCACCCAGGCGCTCAACTCCACCGCACAGCACATCGCGGCAGGCGACCCGCTCTCGTACAACTGGATGAACCCCGGATGGCCGGACAGGGGCAGACCCAACCCGCCAATGTCCGACGCCGAACGGTACATGGGCTATCTGAAGTGCTACTACGCGGCGGGGATGATCGGCGGGGTGGCCGGGTACTTCGCGTATGATTCAGTGGATAACTGGGTCTGGCAGCTCATGTGCCTGGGGCATGTGCACGCGCTGTTCTCCCACCTGGAGGAGTTCGTCCGAGAGAGCGAACTCTTGCCCGGACCCAACCGGCATGTGTGGTCAAAGGACCTGCCGGCGTACGAATTGCCCACGGGTTCGGAGCGCGCGCGGGTGCTTGCCCGGAGGCACAGGGATCGACCGGAGTGGCTTCTCGTGGCGTGGGCCGCTGATGGCCCGGCCCGCACGGTCTCGGTGGACGTCCCGGAACTGGGCTCGGTGTCGTTGAGGGCGAGACCCAGCGGGAGCGTTTACCTGGCGCGGGGAGTGGGAGACGCAATGAGGCTGGTGCTGGTGGACCGGGATGGCATGCTGCCCACCGCGCGCATGGGCGGCTTCTCTGACTGACGGTAGCTCGTCGGCGGTGGGTCAGGCCGGGAGATCCGACAGCCAGCCATCGCGGTTATCGAGAGCCTCGCGGGCCGCCTGTTGCTGGGCGGCCTGCTTGCTTGACCCCTCACCGGAACCAATGGTCATTCCCCGAAAACGCACCTCGACCACGAACGTCCGGTCGTGCGCAGGCCCGAGGGTATCCACGGTCACGTACGAGGGCGTTTGTTTTGTCCGCTCCTGCAGAAGCTCCTGAAGCTCTGTCTTGTGGTCGTGAATCTGCTCGCTGCTGGTCATCGACTCGAGCACCGGCGCGAACACGGTCATCACGAAGTCACGCGTGGTCTCCAGGTCAGTGGACAGGTAGACCGCACCCACCACGGCTTCCATACAGTCCTCGAGCAACGATGTCTTGCCGCGGCCGCCGGTATCCTCCTCGCCCTTGCCCAGGAGCATGTGCTCCCCCAGCCCCAACTGGCGCGCGACCCGGGCCAGCGTGCTGGCCCGAACCGCGTAGGCTTTCATCTTCGTGAGGTTGCCCTCGGGAGCGGTGGGGTAGGCACGATAGAGGTGTTCGACCAAGATCAGATCGAGAACGGCATCGCCCAGGAACTCCAGGCGCTGATTCGCAACCGAAGGCCCCAGGCCTGCTTCCCGGGCGAAGGAGGTGTGAGTGAAGGCAGCCGCGAGGGTCTGCAGCGACACGGTCTCGGGCAGGCCGAGTTTCTCCCGCACCGCCCGCCAGCGCGTCTCGTCCCGCAGCGGGTCGACCCGCTGCTCTTGGTCCGGCCGGTCTGAAGCCAAGAGGCAGACCTCGCGAGGGGCGTCCCCGCGCGGCGCTATCCCTCGTAACGCCGCGCGACGACGACCGCGTTGTGCCCACCGAAGCCGAAGGAGTTGCTCATGATGGTATCGATGCGGGCTGAGCGGTGCTCATCCCGGACAACATCGATCCAAATGTCCTCATCCGGCTCGTGGCAGTTGAGAGTCAAGGGCACAAGGCCCTCGTGCATCATCTTGATGGACAGTGCGAGCTCCATCGCGCCGGTCGCGCCCAACATGTGCCCGTGGACGGACTTGGTTGAGCTTACCATGGGGGAGTAGTCCTTGCCCTCGTACAGCAGCTGCAGGGCCCGGGCCTCCATGTCGTCCCCGCCTGGCGTTCCCGGAGCGTGGGCGTTGACATAGTCGATCTCAGTCACGGACAGCTCGGCCTCACGGATAGCGGTCTGCATTGCCCAAGCGGCGGCTTCCCCGCATGGGTCCGGAGCAACCATGTTGTACGCATCTCCGCTCATCCCGAAACCTGCCATCTCCGCGAGGATGTTGGCCCCGCGCGCGCGGGCAAATTCCAGTTCCTCGAGAACAAGGATGCAGGCGCCCTCCCCCATGACGAAACCGTCCCGGGTCCTGTCGAAGGGCCGGCAGGCCGTGGCAGGTTCGTCATTGCGGGTGGACAGGGCCTTCGCGGCACAAAACCCACTGAGTCCGGTGGGAGAGATCGCGCCTTCTGTGCCACCGGTAATAATGGCCTTGGACGCCCCGCGTTTGATGGTCTCGAACGCGTTCCCCACAGCGTGGGTTGCGCTGGCGCAGGCGCTCACGGTTGCGTAGTTCGGGCCCTTGGCGCCCGTGCGCATGGAGATCATCCCGGCAGCCATGTCGACGATCATCACCGGGACCAGGAAGGGTGAGACGCGGCTGGGGCCCTTGGTGATGAGCTTGGTGAACTGTTCCTCCCACGTGAGCATTCCGCCGATTCCGCAGCCGCAGATGACGCCCACGTCATACTGGTTCTCGGGGGTGATCTTCAGCCCGGACTGGGCCAGTGCCTGGTCCGCCGCAGCAATGGCGAACTGCGTGAAACGGTCGCAGCGCTTGGCTTCCTTGCCGTCCATGTACTGGGTGGGGTCCCAGTCCGGAATGTCCGCGCCGATGTGCACGTCGTAGCCGGTGGTGTCGAAGATGGAGATGGTCTTGATGCCGGTCCGGCCCTCCAAGGCCGCGGACCAGGCATCCTCCAGGGAATGCCCAACCGACGACACAACGCCGATACCTGTCACGACGACCCGGTGGGACATGCTTATTCTCCTATTCCTCAACGGTTTCGCGTCGGTCCGGCCCGGCTTCCTTGCGGGCCAACACAAAGAGGTTCCTGTTCAGCCGCAGCGCCGACCGTAGTCTCCCGAACAGATAGCGGGGCAGAGCGCCCAGATGAGGCAACGCCGGCGGCAGCGGCACGAAACCGCACTCCCGCAGGACGCGGTCGAGAGTGCGCGAGTTGTGATACACGAGATGCGTCTTGGCCCGTTTCTTGCGGTAACCCCGGTATGTCTGGCGCCAGTAGTGGGCCCGCAGGTACTCGCCCGAGGGGGTCATGACTACGGCAAGGCCGCCCGGCTTGAGTATCCGCCAGACTTCCCGAAGCCCCTCGCTGGTGCGTGGGATGTGCTCGATGACATCCCACATTGTCACCACGTCGAAGCTGTTGTCAGGCAGGCCGGTCCGGGTGATCGAAGCCCGGTGAACCTCGAATCCCAGGCCCCGGCAGTGTTCGACCGGGTACTCACCGATGTCGAGGCCGATCGGATCGAAACCCGCGTCGCGCGCGGCGATCAATGTCTCTCCCACGCCGCACCCGATGTCCAGCAGGCGCCCTGATGGTACCCAGCTGCGGATGAGCCTGATCCGACGAGCCGCGGAGCGGACCTTCCTGCCCGCGCGGCCCTCGTAGTTCTGGAAGTAGGCCTCGTCGTCGTAGTGCTCGACCGACCGGGCCATCAGCTCGTCGGCATCCGCGTTAACGATCAGCCCGCACCCGGCGCAACGCAGGTAGTGGCCTTCCTCATGCTTCACATAGTCCCGGATGTCGGTGAAGCCACAGATCTGGCAGGGGCCCTTCATGGGGCCGCCCCCCTCTCGCCTCCGACCCGTTCTCACGTAACGAAGCAGGGGGACCCCGGCGGTCTGGGAGCCCGTAGCGACTGGCTCACCGTGGCCCGGATCCCCCTATCAACGGCGTGTCCGCCAAGGCTACGCGTCGCCGCCGAGTTTGGCCTCGAGGTAGCGGACGGCGTCGCCCACGGTCTGGATCTTCTCGGCGTCTTCTTCCGGAATCTCCACGTCGAACTCGTCCTCCAGCGCCATGACGAGCTCAACAACGTCCAGCGAGTCGGCGCTCAGGTCGCCATCAAACGAGGCGTTCTCGGTGACCTTGCTCTCGGGCACGGAAAGCTCGCGCACGATGACTTCCTTGACCTTCTCGAACAGTGCCATTTTGCGGTTCTCCCTTCAAGGGTATGCATAGTGGGGAGCCTGTGCTCCCTTCGTGCAGGTCAACAATGATCGCAGGCTAACAGGCCGCCGGCGCAGGACTACATAACCATTCCACCGCAGACGCTGATGACCTGCCCGGTCAGGTACGACGACCTGGGGCCGCACAGGAAGGCCACGACGTCGGCCACGTCCTGGGCGGTTCCCGGCCTGCCCAGCGGAATCCCTTTCAGCCATTCGCTGCGGGCCTCCTCGCTGAGCTGGTGGGTCATCGGGGTCTCGATGAAGCCGGGCGCCACCGCATTGCAGTGGATGTTGCGGCTGGAAAGCTCTTTCGCGGTGGTCTTGGTCAGGGCGATGAGGCCGCCCTTGGAGGCCGAGTAGTTGGCCTGCCCCGCATTGCCGATGACACCCACGACCGACGCGATGTTTACGATGCGCCCGCTCTTCTGCTTCATCATCGGCCGGGCAACCGCCCGGGTGCACAGGAATGCGCTCTTGAGGTTGACGTCGAGCACCAAGTCCCACTGCTCGTCCTTCATGCGCACCAGCAGGCCGTCGCGGGTGATCCCCGCATTGTTGATCATGATATCAAGCTGGCCGAACCTGTCCAGCGTCTGCTCGACCATGCTCTCCACGTCTTCCGCCTTCGCGGCGCTGCCCACGGTCACCAGCGCTTTGCGCCCGAGGCCCTCCACTAGGGCCGCGGTTTCCCTCGCGGTCTCCTCCACCACGTCATTCACCACGATATCCGCTCCATCGCCCGCGAGAGTCAGGGCGATCGCGCGGCCGATCAGTCCGCCGGCTCCGGTTACCACTGCGATTTTGCCGTCAAGATCCATGCTGCGACCTCCGGTGTCAACGGGCAACTCCGCCCTCGTTCAGCCCAGTGATTCCACGAACGCGTTGATCTCCGCCAGCGTACCGACACTGGCCACACGCACGCTGTCGTCGATACGCTCGATCAGTTTCGCCAGCACATTGCCTGGCCCAACTTCCACGAAACAGTCCACGCCCTGGGCGATCATCGCCCGGACTGATTCCTCCCACCGCACGCTCCCCGTCACCTGCTGGACCAGCGCCCGCCGGATTCCGTCCGCGTCGGTGCGAGCCGTGGCATCCACGTTCGACACCACCGGGACTGTCGCGTCCGACAGGTGAACTGAATCCAGCTCCGCCTTGAGCATCTCCGCAGCGGGCGCCATGAGCGGCGAGTGGAAGGCTCCGCTGACCTTGAGCGGGATCCCCCGTCCGCCGCGCTCCTTGGCCAGCGCGCAGGCGGCGTCGACTGCGGCCTTTTCACCAGAAATGACCACTTGACCAGGGCTGTTGAAATTCGCAACACTCAGGACGCCCTCGCCAGTCGCATCCTGGACGAGCTTCTCCACGTCCGCGGTCTCCATCTTCAGGATCGCGGCCATCGCCCCGCCCACCTGGCTTCCCGCAGCGGCCATCAGTTCGCCCCGCTTGCGCACGAGACGGGCAGCCTCCTCAAGCTCCAGACACCCGGCGGCGACAACCGCCGAGTACTCCCCCAGGCTGTGCCCGGCTACCAGCGCGGGACCCTCCGCATGCCGCTTGCGCAGGGCGGCGAAAGCCGCAACGCTGTGGGCGAAGATGGCGGGCTGCTGGATCTCGGTCGGCGTAAGCGCGTCGGCATCCTCGCCGAACATGATTTCGGTGAGGGAGAAGCCCAGGGCATCATCCACCACGCGCAGCACTTCGTCCGCGATGGCGGACTCGCCCGCTATCTGCTTGCCCATGCCCGCGAACTGCGAGCCCTGGCCGGGGAAGACGTAAGCAATCATGCGAGTGCTCGGCGCACTGCCCGCGGGCTAGTTGCCGAATTCCTCCTTGAGCGCCTTCACGAGTTCCGGGATGACCTCGAACAAGTCACCCACGATGCCGTAATGCGCCACCTTGAAGATCGGCGCTTCCGGGTCGCTGTTGATGGCGACGATGGTGTCCGAGGACGACATCCCCGCGAGGTGCTGCACCGCGCCGGAAATCCCGCAGGCCACGTACAGCTTGGGTTGCACGGTCTTGCCGGTCTGGCCAACCTGGTGGTAAGCGGGGATCCAACCTGCGTCAACCGTTGCGCGGGATGCGCCCACAACGCCGCCGAGGGCATCGGCCAGCTCCCGAATCAGCGCGAAATTCTCGGCCTTCTTGATCCCGCGGCCGCCGGAGACTATGATCTCGGCGTCCTGCAGGTTGACCTTCGAGCCGCCTTCTTCCTGGATGATCTCGACGATCTTGGTCAGGACCGACTTCTCGTTGAGGTTGACCTCGGTGCGCACGATCTCACACGGGGCGTTCTCGCGCGGGGGGATCTTCTTCATGACCCGGGGCCGCACGGTGGACATCTGCGGGCGCGCCTGTTTGCACAGGATCGTCGCCATAATATTGCCGCCGAACGCCGGGCGGGTCTGGCGCAGGAGCTTGGTCTCCGGGTCGATGTCCAGCCCGGTGCAGTCCGCGGTGAGGCCCGCGCCGATGCGCGCGGCGATGCGGCTGGCAAGATCCCGGCCCATCGGTGTTGCGCCGAACAGGACGATTTCGGGCTTATGCGTGTTGATCAGCCCGGTGAGGACGTCGCTGAACGGCCCGGTGCGGTACTGCGAGAGCACCTCGTGCTCCACGATGTACGCCCGGTCGGCTCCGTGCGCGGCAGCCACGGCAACGAGACCCTCCACGGACTCGCCGACGATCGCGACGGACACGTCGGTGCCGAGGTCCGCGGCAAGGCGCGACGCCTCGCCCAGGAGTTCCAGCGATACGTCGGCCAGCTTGCCGTCATGCAGTTCTGCGATGACCCAGATGCCCTTGTAGGCGCTGGTGTCCACTTCCGCCATCTTCGGCACTTCGAGGATGATCGCGCCGAACTTGCAGGAGGAGGCGCAGGCGCCGCAGCCGGTGCAGTCTTCGGTGAAGCGGGCCTTGCCGTCCTCAACGATGATCGCCCCGTACGGGCAGGCGCTGATGCAGAGCTTGCAGCCGACGCACTTGTCGACAGCGATGTGTATGGACATAGTGATCCCTGTAGCGTGGATTTGCCGCCCCACAGGTCGGGCCGGCTTGCGGCTCCCGATCTAGAGAACCTTGGCGTCCCGCAGCCGGCTCACCAATTGGCGCGCCACGTCGGGCACTTCCCCCTCCAGCTTCTCGGCCTTGTGGTCGTGGCTGGGGGCGAACACGCGCATGACATTGGTGGGCGAACCCGACAGGCCGCAGCGCTCAAGATCCGCGCCGATATCTTCCGCGGTGACCCACGGAATCTCGGCCTTGCGCGCCTTCATAACTCCCTTGAGGCCTGCGTGGCGCGGCTCGTTGATCTGCTTGACCACCGTGATCAGACAGGGCATCGGCGCCTCGACCACTTCGAACCGGTCGTCCAGCAGCCGCTTGACCCGGACCTTCTTCCCGTCCACCTTGATGTCGATGGCGTAGGTGACCTGGGGGATGCCAAGCTGTTCCGCCAGCCCCGGCGGCACCTGGGCGGTGTCTCCGTCAAAGGCCTGCTTGCCGCAGATGATCAGGTCGAAATCCCCGATCTTGCGCACGGCCTGGGAGAGCGCATAACCGGTGGCGAGGGTATCGCTTCCGGCGAAGGCTCGGTCACACAGGAGCAGAGCGTTGTCGGCGCCCATGGCAATCGCCTGCCGCAGGGCATCATCGGCCTGCGGCGGTCCCATGGTGATGACGGTCACCTCTCCGCCGTGCTCCTCCTTGAGCTGGAGCGCGGCCTCGATGGCATTCTCGTCGAAGGGGTTGATGATGCTCGGGACGCCGTCGCGCATCAGCGTGCCCGTTTCCGGGTTGATGCGCACTTCAGTGGTGTCCGGCACCTGCTTGATCGACACGATGATCTTCATGCTGTTGGCCCTCGCCAAGGACTCGGCGCCGCGAGCTCGTCACTCCCGGCGCCGAACCCGCTGTTGTTCGGCAGTTACTTACTGATGGCTTCGCGCAGCAGGGCAAGAGCGATTACGCCGCGCTGAATCTCGGAGGTGCCCTCGACGATCTCGAACAGCTTGGCCTCCCGCATGTACCGCTCCACCGGGTACTCGCAGGTGTAGCCGTGTCCGCCGTGAATCTGCACGGCTTTGGAGCATACGCGAGAGACCGCTTCGGACCCGTACAGCTTGGCCATCGCGGCCTGCTTGCCGAAGGGGAGGCCCTGGTCCTTCATCCACGCGGCCTGGTAGGACAGCAGCCGGGCGCACTCGATGTCGGTGGCCATGTCCGCGAGGTGGAACTGGATGGCCTGGAACTCGCTGATCTTCTTGCCGAACTGCTCACGCACCAAGGCGTACTGCACGGCGCAATCGTATGCGGCCTGCGCAAGGCCAACCGCGCCCACGGCCATGCCGATGCGGCCGATGTCCAGCAGGTCCATGGCCACGCGGAAGCCCCGACCTTCCTTGTAGAGCACGTTCTCCTCGGGAACTTCACAGTCCTCGAAGATCAGTTCGCGGTTGGACAGGGAGTTGTACGCCATCTTCTTCTCATCCTTGCCGAAGGAGAAACCGGGCATCCCCTTCTCGAGGATGAAAGCGGTCAGACCGCGGGTGCCACGGCCGGGGGAACTGTTGGCCACGACCACGTAGGTCTCAGCGTCTCCGCCGTTGGTGATGAAAATCTTGGTGCCGTTGAGGATGTACTTATCGCCGCGCTTTTCGGCGCGCGTCTGGACGGAGCCGGCATCGGAACCCACGTTGGGCTCGGTGAGACCCATCGCGCCGATCTTTTTCCCGCTGGCCAGATCGCGAAGGTACTTGTCTTTCTGCGCGTCATTGCCGAAGGCCATGATCGGGTACATGCAAAGCATGTGCGCGGCGTAAACGGCGCCGGTAGTGGTGCAAGCTGCGCTCAGCTTCTCGCCGATGACTCCCCATTCCAGGAAGCCCATGCCCATGCCGCCCCATTCCTCGGGAACCGGGACACCGAACAGGTCGCACTCGGCCATGACCTTGATATTGTCCCAAGGGTACTCGCCGCTCTCATCGACCTCACAGGCGGTCGTCTTGAAGTCGGCGCAGATCTCGTCAACGGCGTCGAAGATCTCCTGCTGTTCCTCGGTGAAGCTGAAATCCATGATGCGGACCTCCCTGGAACTGTGAACCGACCCTGGGCCGGGGATTGGGCTGCGCGGGGCGAAACGCCAATGCGCAGGGTTTTCTCAACGCCGGGGCCAGAGTAGTTCATGCCAGCCCAGGCGGTCGATGCAGGTCAGGTGATCTTGCCGATCAGGTCCATCGGAAGACTGCGGATGCCAGGCTGAAGCCGGCCCCAAAGGCAACCAGCAGAACCACGTCTCCGGGCTTCAGCCCGGTCTCGCGCGCATACTCATCAAGCGCGATTCCAACCGACGCCGCCGAGGTGTTCCCGTACTTGTCCAGGTTGATGACCATGCGCTCGTAGGGGATGTCCAGCCGCTTCGCCGCCGCGTCGATGATCCGCAGGTTCGCCTGGTGCAGGACGCAGACGTCAACCTGCGACATGTCCAGGCCCGCCTTCTCCATGCAGCGCCGCGCGATCTCCGGCACGCCGCGCACCGCGAGCTTGAAGACTTCGTGGCCATCCATCTGCAGCAGGTGCTGGTAGTCCGCGAGGGCTTCGGGGGTTAGGCGGGTGCGGCTGCCGCCCGCGGGGATCATCAGAAGCTCGGCAGAGTCGCCCTGAGTGTCCATGGCGAAGGCCAAGAGCCCCTGTCCGGGCGCACATGGCCCGAGAACGGCGGCGCAGGCCCCGTCACCGAAAAGCACGCAGGTCGAGCGGTCAGTCCAGTTGGTGATGCGCGTCAGCGATTCAGCGGCGATCACCAGAACGTGGTCGGCCGCCCCGGTCTGGATATACTGCGAACCGGTCACCAGGGCCTGCACCCAACCGGTGCAGCCGGTCACGACGTCGAAAGTGCCGACACCTTTGGCGCCAAGCATGTCCTGGACGATGCTGGCGGTTGCGGGGAAGGGCATGTCGGGGGTGATCGTCGCGACGATGATCATATCAAGATCATCGACGCTCATGCCCGCGTCCTCCACGGCCTTCCGGGCTGCCTCGAAGGCAAGGTCGGAACTGGCCTGATCCTCGGCGAGGATGCGCCTTTCCCGGATGCCCGTATGCTCGACGATCCACTCGTCGCTGGTGTCAACGATGTCGCACAGGTCCTGGTTTGTGAGCACCCGCTCAGGCACGTATGCCCCAAGACCTTTGATGCAAGCGCCTCGAACTTCCATAGTCGTGAATCCCTCGCCGCCGCGCGCGGGCAGGCTCACGCGTTGCGGCTAATGTGATCGGGTGCCCCGCGGGTGCCGGGCCGTTGTCCCTGAACGCGGCCCCCCGCGCGGGCACCACGGATCCCGCGGGTCTGGGGCCGTGCACATACTGCCTTCAGGCAGGGACAGACGCCTCGGGGAACAGCTCCCGGCAGGTATCGCGGACGTGCTCCACCACCCGGCCCTTCACCGCGCGCTCCGCAACAAGCAAGGCGTTTTTGATGGCGAAGGCGTCAGACTTACCGTGGCTGACGACGCAGATGCCGTTGACACCCAGCAAGAGCGCCCCGCCGTATGTGCCGTAGTCGAAAAGATCCCGCAGCGCCTTGAACGGGCCGCGCATGAACAGGACGCCCATCCTGGCCCACGCGCTGCGTTTGATGCCAGTGCGCAGGGTGTCAACAAGCGTGCCCGCGACACCCTCCGCAACCTTCAGGACCACATTGCCAACGAAACCGTCGCACACGATGACATCCACGTCATCGTCTGTGAAAATCTGGTCGCCCTCTACATTCCCGATGAAGTTGATCGGGGCCTTCCCCATGAGCGGCATCGCGGCCTGGGTCAGCTCGTTGCCCTTGTGCGCCTCGGTGCCGATGCTCAGCAGACCCACGCGCGGCGCCTTCATGCCCAACGCGAATTCCGCGTAGATGCTGCCCATGAGTCCGAACTGCACCAGGTACTCGGGCTTGCAGTCCGCATTGGCGCCGGCATCCAGCAGAATCCGCGGGCCGTGCTTCGTGGGCAGGAACAGCGCGATCGCCGGGCGCGCAATGCCGGGGATGGTCTTCAGCCGGGTGTGGCACAGCGCCATGAACCCACCGCTGTTACCGGCGGAGACGCACGCCTGGGCCTCACCGTTGAGCACCATCTCAACGGTGCGGGCAACCGAGGAATCCGGCTTGCCGCGCAGGGCCACACGCGGGCTGTCCTCCATCTCGACGACCTCAGTCGCCGAGCGGACAAGCATCCGATCTGCCCCCGGATGACCGTCGATCAGCGCGCGAATCCTGTCCTCCCGGCCGCAGAGAGCCACCTGTGATTCCAGGCGGTCCGCAGCCAGTAGGGCGCCGCGCACGACCTCGTCGGGGGCCAAGTCCCCGCCCATGGCATCAAGAGCAATGAGCATTCAGGGCTCCTGTGGTATGCCCGGACCCCACCCAACGCATCAAGGTCCAGGCCATCGACCGCGCGAAGAGCCTACCTCTTCTCTTCCTTGCGCTTGTCGTCCTCCGGGACGGTGTGGTCGACCTTCCGGCCCTTGTAGTAGCCGCACTTGTAGCACGCGTTGTGCGGCAGGATCATGGTCTTGCAGTTCCTGCACTGGGTGAGGTTCGGAAGGGCGATCTTCTGATGCGTCCGCCGCTTCCTTGTCCGGGTGTTCGAATGTTTCCTCTTCGGCAGCGCCATTTTCCTGTCTCCCGTTCATTGTCAGCCGTCCGCGCACGAGTCTGCACACAGCAGCACCCGCATGCGGGCCCCAATGGCCGACTGTCACTACCTAGTAAGCTGGCCTGGCGCTCAGGTTCAGGCAGCCCTGCCTGCCCGGCGGCACGCCGTCAGTCGTCGATGAGGTTGCGAAGTCCAGCCCAGCGCGGATCCACGTCGTCATCGCCGCAACCGCATGGTCCGTCGCTAAGGTTCCTGCCACAACGGGGGCACAAGCCCGCACAGTCGGGCCGGCATAGGGAACGCGACGGCACGTGGAGGACCAGCACCTGCCGGACCAGTTCGGTCAGGTCCACCAGGTCCCCGCTCAGCAGCGGAATAGGTTCATCCGGGCCGGCCTTGGGCGTCACAGGCTCATCAATCTGGGTCAGCGAGCACTGCTCATTGACCTCAATATCCAGCTCCACGACGTGATCGGCAAGGCACCGGCTGCACTGCAGAACCGCAGTCGCACGCAACCGGCCCCGCGCGGTCACAAGGGAATCGGCGTTCTCGAGTTCCACATATCCGGTCACCGGACCGACGAACTCCACGCCCGCGCCATGGGGCACCGGTGCGTCGACATCGCACCGGACTCGCCCCTGCGGCTTGGAGAGCGTCGCGAGAATCCGGTATTGCATAATGCAGAACGCGGCTTTCGCCGCGATAGGTGGCCCGTGAGCCTATTTGTAGAAGGCGAGTATATTGCTAATGCGCAGGATGTGTCAACACCCCCGTGCGATCGGGTTGAGCTAGTAACATACATGGGTTACAGCGGTCAGGGAGGGTGGCGGCGTCCCCCAGTTGGACGGCTGGGGGGGATGTCGTCGCCGTCGTCGTGCCCTGCCCCTGCCCCCCGCGGGGGGCAGCCC
>JAGPGE010000615.1 GCA_018056145.1 Armatimonadota bacterium | reverse complement strand
ACGCATCGCACAAAACCCATGCTCCCAGGCCCCGCACCCGTGGGAAACGACACCGTGGGGCCCCGCATGCAGGGGAGACGACACCGTGGGGCCCCGTCGGCTGGACGACGCCGACACCCCACGGCTGGACCGGTGGCGACACGCCGCGGCTGGACGGCGCCGACAGCCCACGGCTAGACCGGCGCCGACAGCCCACGGCTAGACGGGTGGCGACACCCCACGGCTGGACGGTGGCGACACGCTTGGTTCGGCATTGGGCCGTTGTCGCTGACCCGGCAATTCGAGACCGCAGGCAGTGCCCATACACCATGCGCCATATCATCCACGTGGACATGGACGCCTTCTTCGCGTCCGTCGAGCAACTGGATAACCCCGAACTGCGGGGCAAGCCCGTGATCGTCGGCGCCAGCCCGGATGCCCGGGGAGTGGTCTCGGCTGCGTCCTATGAGGCGCGGCGCTTTGGCGTCAAGTCCGCCATGCCCTCGTCGCAGGCGAGGCGCCTGTGCCCCGAAGGCATCTTCGTTCCGGTGCGCATGGGCCGATACGTGGAGATGTCCCGGCAGATCATGGGGATCTTCGAGCAGTACACGCCGCTGGTGGAGCCAGTCTCGGTGGACGAGGCGTTCTTGGATGTCACCGGGTGCGAGCGCCTCTTCGGACCGGCGCCCGAGATCGGCCGCGGCATCCGGGAGCGAATCGCCCGCGAGACCGGGCTCTCGGCATCGGTGGGCGTGGCGCCGAACAAGTTTTTGGCAAAGCTCGCGTCCGACCACGATAAGCCCGGCGGGCTTGTGATCATCGAGCCGGAGAAGGTGCTGGAGTTCCTGGCGCCGCTGCCGATTTCACGCCTGTGGGGAGTGGGGAAGGCCACGGAGCAGCGCCTGCGCACTCTTGGGATCCACACCATCGGGCGCCTTGCGGAGTACCCGCGGGAGATGCTGGTGCGCCAGTTCGGGATACTGGGCGGGCAACTGCATGACCTCGCCCACGGCATCGACGACCGGCCGGTCGTCGTCCAGGGCGAAGCCAAGTCGGTCAGCAATGAGCACACGTACCAGGTGGACACGCGCGACCCGGACGTGATGGAGCGCACACTGCTGTGGCTGTCGGACAAGGTGGGTGCGCGCCTGCGAGAAGCGGGCCTGCGCGGGAGGACGGTCCAGCTCAAAGTGCGCTTCGGGGACTTCACGACCATCACGCGGCGCGAAACCCTGAGCAACCCGACCGACGCCAACGCGGTGATCTACCAGACCGCTCTCGGCCTCTTGCGGGCGGTCCCGCTGGAGAGCCGGAAGGTGCGTCTGCTTGGCGTGGGAGTGTCGGGCTTCGACCAGCCGGTGCAGGCGGCGCTCTTCGATGCTCCCCAGGAGACCCACTCGCCGCTGGATGACACGCTGGACGAGATTCGGCGGAAGTTCGGGACAGACAAGATCAAGCGGGGCCGCCTGGTCGACGATGAGTGAGTGGGGGACAGGCGCGCCCCCTCAGGCCTGCGGGATCGCCAGTTCCGCTACGCTTTCGAGAATGTGATCCGGCGGCGCGGGCGCTTCCTCCAGCGGGGTCAGTCTCCCCGCGCCCGTGAGCACCAGCGCCGTGGCCATGCCCGCCCGGTGCCCGAAGAGGATGTCGGTATCCACCCGGTCGCCCACCATCAGGCAGTCTCCCGCGGGCACTGCCATACGCGACAGCGCGAGCTCAGCCAGCACCAGCGAGGGCTTCCCGCCGTACGCCTCCACCTTCCTGCGCGAGCAGGCTTCGATCGCCGCCACGATTGCACCGCAATCAGGCGCGTACACGCCCCCCGGCATGGGGCAGGCCACGTCGGGATTGGTCGCCACGAAACGGGCGCCCCGGTTCAGCGCCTGGAGGGCGTCGTCGAGCTTGCGGTAGTTGAGGTCGCGATCCCAGGAAGCAACGACCACGTCCGCCAGGCCCGGCTCGTTGGTGATGCGCAGGCCGGCGGCGACGAGGTCTTCGATCACCGGCGCTTCACCGATCACATATGCCCGCGCGCCCGGCATCTCCCGCGCGAGATAGTGGGCCAGGGCCTGTGAGGAGTTGAGCACGGCGTCCTCCTCCGTGGGTATGCCCAATTTCGTGAGCTTCGCGGCATACTCGGCGCGGGTGCTGATGGGCTTGTTGGACAGGTACATGACCTTGCGGCCCGCGCGCTTCAGTGACTGGAGCGCTTCCCGCGCGCCCGGGATCAGTTCCGGGCCGAGATACACGGTGCCGTCAAGGTCGAACAGGTACGCGGCGAAATCGTGGATCGGTCTCAATGCGGCACTCCTCATGCTTCCGGGTTCTGGGCCCTGCAGCGGCAGTCTCGGGCGGTCTCGATGTTCTCCACAAGGCGCAGGATGAAGTCGCGCAGGGCGGGGAAGGTCTGCTCCATGAGTTGGGAGACCTCGCCTTCGGTCAGGGGCTCGGAGGAGATTCCCGCGGCGAAGTTGGTGACGATGCAGATGCTCATGTAGCAGATTCCCGCTTCCCGCGCCAGCACTACTTCGGGCACGCCGGTCATGCCCACGAGGTCGCCGCCCAGCATGGAGAACATCCGTATCTCCGCGGGTGTCTCGAAGCGCGGGCCCTCGGTGCAGACGTATGTTCCCGCCGGATGCACGTTCACGGGCTCCTTGGACAGGAGCGTGAAAGCCGTCCGGCGCAGGGAGGGGCAGTAGGGCTCGGTCACGTCCACGTGCCGCACGCCGGACAGCCCCCCGTCGTAGAACGTGAGCGGGCGGTTCTTCGTGAAATCGATGAACTGGTCGGGCAGGACGAAATCCCCCGGCTGCATGGTCTCGCGCAGCGAACCCACCGCGTTGGTCGCGATGATGCACTCGCAACCCTCGCGCCGGAGGGCATCGATGTTCGCCCGGTAGTTCACCCGGTGCGGCGGGATCGCATGCCCCAGCCCGTGGCGCGGCACGAAAACAAGCTGGTGCCCGGCATGGGCGCCCTCGGCCACATTGACGCTTTCATAGCTCGTATGCGCGCGACGGCTGCGGCTCACAACGTCGCCGAACTCGTAGACCCCCGTACCCCCGATGATGCCGATCCGCATGGCCCGCGCCTCCCGTGTCCGCGATTGGGTTGCCTGACAGGGACGAAGGCCGGGCAGCCCTGGTGGCGCCCGGCCTTCGCAGTACACATCCCGGCGTCACCCGACTACTGGTGGGCTTCGTACGCCGCCTTGGAGATCTCGGCGACCTCGCCGGTGTAGATGTCGATCTTGATGCAGCGCTCGATCTCGCCCAGGACGGTGCGGCCGTAGACGAACTCCTGCCCACGGGCGATGGAGGCCTCAAGCGTGACCTTGCCGGTCTCGTCGATGCTCTCGGCAGGCACCGAGGTTTCCGCGCCGGGCGCGGGGGAGTAGAAGAGGCTCGCGCCGGGGGCGATCATGAAGGTCACATTGATCTTCACGGAACCGGTGATGCGCGCGGTGCGGAAACTGCTGGAGACCGTGCGCCCCTCTTCCTCGAACACCATGGTCTGGGTACCGTCGGCGCCCGCCTTGAAGCGCAGGTCATGGGCGACCTTCGGGACAGCAGTGACGTCGGGCAGCACGAAGATCAGGGTCACGGCGCCGTCCTCGGCCATGGACACGTCCACGCTGCCGCCGACGCTGGCCGCGGCCACGATCTCTTTGGCGCGCTCGAGATCAGCAGCGCCCAGGTTGGTGAAGGAGAAGGAGCAGGTCACCGGCACCGGCGGGAACGCGGGCTCTGCCGGAGCGGCGGGTGCTTCAGCCGGGGCGGCGGGCGCTTCAGCCGGAGCGGCGGGTGCTTCAGCCGGAGCCGCGGGCGCTTCAGCCGGAGCGGCGGGCGCTTCAGCCG
>JAGPGE010000614.1 GCA_018056145.1 Armatimonadota bacterium | reverse complement strand
CACCGCAGACCGCTGGATCCTCAGCCGGCACCAGAAGGTGCTGGCGGAAGTGAACCGGCGCCTGGACCGGTACGACCTTGCCGAAGCCGCCGGGACGCTTTACGAGCATGTGTGGAATGAGTTCTGCGACTGGTACGTGGAGCTTGCGAAGATCGCGCTCTATTCGGACGACCCGGCGCGCAAGCAGCACACCCAGGCCATGCTTTCAGGGCTGCTGTCCAGCATTCTGCGGGCGCAGCACCCCTTCATGCCTTTCATCACCGAGGAGATCTGGCAGCGCTGGCGACCCCAGGATGGACCGATCGCGCTCCAGGCGTATCCGCTGGCGGATGACGCGCTGATGGATGACGCGGCCGAGGCGAAAATGGCACTGATGCAGGAAGTTCTCAGCGGGGTGCGGTCCGTGCGCGGCGACTTCGGCATCCCTCGCGGGACGAAGGTGGCCGTGACCCTTGTCGCGCAGGATGCGGGCATTGCGGAGGCACTCGCGCCCGAAGGCCCGGCCTTCCGGCTCCTCGCGGATGTGTCCGAGCTGTCCGTGCTGACCGCTCCCGCGCAGGCGCCCGGCGGCACGGTGCCCGGCATGGCGGCGGGTGTGGAGCTGTACCTGCATCTCGGCGATGCGGTGGACGTCGCGGCGGAACTGGCGCGGGTTGACAAGCAGGTTGCGGCCGCGGAGAAGGACATCCAGCGGGCCGAGGGCAAGCTGAGGAACGAGAAGTTCACCGCCAACGCGCCCGAAGCGGTTGTGGCGAAGGAGCGCGCGATACTCGAGGAAGCCAGGGCGACGCTGGGCAAGTTGCAGGCCCAGAGAGCGGCCCTTGAGGCACTTGGGCAGTAGGGGCCCCGCGATATGGGCGTCGTGAGAATCCGGCCGGAAGGGAAGCCAACGAAGCCCACCCGCACTGCAACGCCCCCTTCCAATGGGAGTGCGGATGCGGGCCGGCTCATGCTGACCCTTGCGGCAGGAATCGCTTTCGGCCACGCGCAGGCCGTCTGCGATCTGTTCCTGCGCCGCGTCTGCGGCTGGATTCCCGCGCCGGACGACATGGCCACCCTGGCCCTCGATGCGGCTCCCGGCTGGGTGCTGGCCGTGGATCAGACGCGGCTGGTGGCGATGGCGCTGGGGCTGATCTGCTTCGGCCTGCTTGCCGGGCGCGACGGTTGGCAACGGCTGGGCGCGGTTCTTCTGGCACTGGGCACATGGCGATTGACCGCGACCGTCTCCCTGCGGCTGATGGCGGGCTGGCCGACGACCTTCGGCGGACGCGAACTGCTCACCGCATACCCGAGCCCAGTGTTTGTGCCGGTGTGGATGCTGGTGGCGATTGCGCTGGGGCTCATTGGTCTGGGCCTGGGCGCGCTGAAGTTGTCGCGACTCGGGAAGGGCTGAGAGGGCACGCGAACGGCGGACAGGCAGGATTGCCTGTCCCACTGACGGCAATGGCCGAGGGCCGGCGCGGTACAAGCCCGCGCCCTAAAGACGGCAAGGCCAACGGCTCGAACGACGGCCAGCGCTACCCCTCCGCCTTCACCGCATGGAAAGCCACATCCCGGATGAACGCGGGGGCAACGATGGGCATGTTCCCGTCCACGCATTCGCCGACCTGGTTCAGGATCACCTTGCCCGTGCGGGTGTCCCACCAGTCGATACTGTACGTGCCGTCTGTCAGCCCGCGCAGGATGCTGTGGGCACCCGAAATCTCCTCCGGAACCTTCCCCTCGCGGTCGTTGTACCAGGTGCTTTCGCGATCGTGGAACCACCCGATGATCCGGTTGTCGGTGCGCAAGCCCAGCAGGTCCACGTCCGCGAATGCCGGGTCCTTGCAGCCGGTGAAGGTGTACCGGCCGATGCTGATCCAGTCCGCGCCGGTGTTCTCGAACTCGATCACATGCTCGCCCGCTGGGATGGTCACCTCGTAGTCCTTGTCGTACCGGCTCTGCCAGATGCCCCACTGCTCGTAGAACTTCGTCTCCTGCCACTCGCCCTCGCCCGGGCCGGTGGTGAACTCCTTCTGGTAGACCTCTTCGCCATCCACCCGAATATGCAGCACTGCGTTTGAGCTGACCGAGGCCACGCGGAAGATGAGCTTGCCCCGGCTCGGATAGGTCACGTGGAATCGCAGCGGCCGCTTTATGTTCTTCTTGCTGTCCGAGAACAGCGTGGCGGCGAAGTCGGCGTTGTTCTCCACCGTCCCATCGGGGCGTATTGCGTAGTCGGTGTGGTTGCTCGGGCCCCATCCAAGGAGCGGCTGTACGGTGATGTCAGACCAGGGCTTTTCGGCGCTGGAAGGCACGCGCACCGGGTCGGCGTCGAGGAACTCGAACCGGCACTTGTTCCACGGCACGCGGTTCACGAAGGCCTTGA
The DNA here is from genome assembly GCA_018056145.1 of Armatimonadota bacterium. GTDB lineage: Bacteria > Armatimonadota > Zipacnadia > Zipacnadales > JABUFB01 > JABUFB01. The sequence continues at coordinate 1,475 of JAGPGE010000614.1, read as the reverse complement.
TGGACGCGAACTCGTGGTACAGGTTCTTCGGGTGAACGTACCCGTCCCAGTACCAGATGGCCGCGGTACCGAAACTGCGGGTCATGATACTCGCCCACATGCCATTGTGCAGACTGGTGCCCAGGCCCTTGGGGTCGTGGTCGGAGTCGCTGCGCTTCCAGTCGATGCCGAACTCGCCCACCATGAAGGGCTTCTGCCAGTTGGTAGTGTACTCCCGCCCCAGGGACGCGATGTGCGGCGTGGTGGAATGCCGGGTGTCGTCGCTGCCGTAGGTGTGGGCCTGGGTGTAGTCAAGCTCGGGGATCCGCCAGACCTCATCGTAGCCATAGGTCGTGGTCACGAGGTGCCCGTACGGGTCATTGGCCTCGAACCACTTAGCCATCTCATCCACCCACGGCGCGGGGGCGCGCACCTCGTTCCAGAACTCCCAGGATAGGATGTGGGCATCCCAGCCCCATCGCGCCACGTAGTAGCGCAGGCGCTGCTGATAGAACTTCCGCGCCTGCTCACTGGTCCAGAAATCCGCGGGCTTTTCGCACGGGCCCCCGTTGGCCACGTTGTACGGGTTCCACTGCCAGCACTGGGTGTTGAAGTAATCCGCCTGCTCCTGGAGTTCACCGTGGTATCCCAGGGCGAGCATGCAGTAGATCCCATTGCGGCGCGCGCTGTCCATGACCCAGTCCAGGCGCCAGGCGTTGTCGAGACTGTACTTGCCCAGGCCGTAGTAATAGCCCTGCCTGTGACCCTGGTTGGTCCATTCCAGCCCCATGTTCCAGCGCACCAGCCAGATGCGCGCGTAGTTGCCGCCTGCGTTGCCCAGGCTGGAGAACCACGTGTCGTACATCCGCGTGTTGTCCGCGCCGGTCCAGCAGACGTTCTCGCCCACCGCGAAGTAAGGCTCGCCGCTGTCGAACTCCAGGTAGTAGGGCGCTTCCGGAGCGCGCCGGACGAATCCCGGATCGGCGGAGGCGCCGCACTCGAACACCACCGGTTCACTGGTCACGGTTCCGGTGCGGTCTCTCACGGTCACTCGCACCGTGTACCGGTCCGCAGCCGGTGGTGCGAAGCGCACCTTCCAGGAGGGCTCACCCACCTTTCGCAGAAGCTCGCCCGCGCCGCCGGCATCCACCCATTCATAGCCCTGGTAGTAGAACCCCGGAACACGCACGGTTCGGCCCTCGTCTCCTGTGAACACCGCGGTGACGTCAATGTCCTCGGGGTCAAAGGGGTTGTCGAATGTGGCATCCAGGTCCAGGTCAATCTCCACCAGGTTCAGGTCCTTCGGGCGCTCGGGGTTGATGGTCATTCCACGCAATGCCAGGGGCTTCTCGGACCTGAGTTCCACCGCAACCGTTGCGTTCATGTCTACGATCGTCTGCTCCTCACCGGCAAGGCGCGCGGCATCGAAAGGCCGGAGAGTGACGCCAAAGCGGTAGGTCTTCCCCGCCTTGAGACCCTTGGTCTCGCGCACCGGG
>JAGPGE010000612.1 GCA_018056145.1 Armatimonadota bacterium | reverse complement strand
GCCCGAAGATGCGTCCTATCGCACCGTGCAACTCCTCAGCCTCTCAGGGGCGCGGAGAGAGCGCACTTCCGGCCAGGTGGTGATCGTCTCACTAGGGGAGACCGTCGAGGGTTTGACCGTGGACTGGACCGACCTCACCGGACCGAAGGAGTCCCGAATTGCGCGGGGTTCGGTTCAGATAAGTCGCGTCGGATACGTGCGGACGCGCCCTCCGGTATACGAGGTCGAGCATGTCGGCGAGTGGCCCGACCCGCTCATGCCACTCGAGCCCTTGTCGGTCCCTGCCGGGCGTATCCAGCCGCTGTGGGTGACGGTGAGCATCCCCCCGGATGCGCGCCCAGGGCAGTATTCGGGCGAGATCACCGTCAGCGGCGAGAAGGAACCGGCGCAGAAGGTCGCCCTGCAGGTGGATGTGTGGGACCTGGAACTGCCTCTGCATGGCCGGTTCCAGACCGGTTTTGGCAATGCCTACTATGGAGACTTGGCCCAGTGGTACGGCCTGCCGCGCACGCCCCCGGAAAGTTTCCGAAAGCAGTTCTACCAGCTTCTCCTGGGCAATCGCGTCAACCCTGCCGGGCTGTATATCCCGGAGACCTGGCCCCTGCCCGAGGATTTCGACTGGTGCTATGAGCGAGGGATGAACGCCCTGTGCCTGGGTAATCTCGACACCGCAAGCCCGGACCGCCTGCGGGAGATTGCGCGCCTCGCTCTGTGGCTGGAGGGCAAGCGCAAGCTGAGGATGGGCTACGTATACGGGTTCGGGCTTGATTCGCCCGAAGACCTCGAACGAGCGCGCTGGGCGCTGGAGCAGTTGAAAGACCTGGCGCCGGGACTGCGCCGCGCGGCGCCCGTGAAGCCCACCTCGGAACTCTTTGGGCTCGCGAACATCTGGGGGACACTGACCTCCGAATTCAGCAGCTTTGCCGCAGGCAAGCGTATGCGACTGGGGGACGAGGTCTGGTGGTATGTCTGCTGTGGTCCGCGACACCCCTACGGGAACTTCTTCATCGACTACCCGGCCATAGACGCCCGCGCTCTGTTCTGGGCAGCGTACCGCTGTAGGGTAACAGGGTTCTTCTACTACGAGGTCGCCATGTGGGCCTCGAATATGCTGACCATGGACGCCGGTGGAAGCTCCCTGGCGCTGCACGAGGACCCGGAAGCCCTCGCTGCCCTCCGGAATGGCAAGCGCTGGCCCGATGTGCCCTGGAACACCTACACGTTCAGCAGGTACAACGGCGACGGCCAGCTCATTTACCCCGGCCCAGAACAGCAACTCCTGCCGAGCCTGCGCCTCGAGGTCATACGCGACGGGATCGAGGACTATGAACTGCTCGCGCTTCTGGATGATCTGGCCACCCGGCTAAAGGCCCATCGCCGAGGCGGACAGTATCAGTACCTTGTGGATGAGGCGCGCGTGCTCACCGCTGTGCGGGAGACTGTCCTGCGCGATCTGGCGGACTTCACGCAGGACCCCCTGGTGCTGCTGGCAGAGCGAGAGGCGCTGGCAAAGCAGGCCCAGCGCCTCCAGAGGGTATTGCGTGAGTTGGAGTGACCTCCTCTACGCCGCTTCCTCCATCACCCGCGCGATCAGGTCCTTCAGCGGCGGAACGCCCTTGCGCATGGCTTCCTCGGGCGAATAGACATTGCCCTCATATTCGAAATCTATGAACCCCGCGTAGCCCTTGGATGCCATGGCGCGCACCACCGGTTCCGGGTCCACGAGGCCTTCTCCGATGAGCGCGGGACGGTACAGGCGGCCATCCAGCCCGGGCCTGCCATCCTCTGCAAGCTCCCAGTCCTTGAAGTGCGCGTGGATGATGTTCTCCCAGGAGTTGAGGTAGCCGTCCGCCGGGTTCTCCCCGCCCATAAGCACGTTTCCGCTGTCCAGCGTGACCTTCAGGCCCGGAACCTCGGCGATGGCGGCGTTCACATCAGCCGAGACCGCGAAGGGGCTGTCGGCGCCGGGGAAATGCTCCACGGTGACTGCAAGCCCAAGCGCCGCGCCCATGGGCACGATCTGCTTGAGGTTCTTGATCGCGACCTCGCGCGCCGTGTCCCTGGGTACGCCGGGAATGCCGGACACGACGACCATCACCTTGTCCACCCCAAGCTCCGCCGCCGCGTCCAGGCCCTCACGCACCGCGTCCATGCCCCTTGCCTGGGCCTCCGGGTCGGGGTCCTGGATGCGTGCGCCGAAGGTGTAGCAGGCGCTCACAAGGCCGTGGTCAGCGGTGATCTTGCGCACTTCAGACGGGGAATGGCCGTAGGTGGTGACCCAGTCCACACCCTCCAGTCCCAGCTCATTCGCGAGCCGGCACAGCACGGCAATATCCGGCTTCTTGCCCCAGTCGCCACGGGCAAGGGTATAGGACATCATGGCAATTTTCACTGTTCACGGCCCTCCTGCCTGATGAGTTCGATTGCTGCGTCAGCCAGTATGTCTCCCGCTTCCGGGGCCATGCGCGAACTGGCCGCAAACGTGGTCTCGTACCCGCCGCGGTCGAATGCCTGGCGGTGGGGGACATATCCCACCATCCCGTTCGCCCATGCGACAACAACAGCCTTGCGCGGGTAGCTCTCTTCCTTGATTCGAAGGCCAAGCTGCACGAAATACTCCCCCGGAATGCTCACGAAGGTGAACTCGTCCAGCGAGAGCGCCTGGACTTCAGCGGGTTGCGTCCCGCGGCTCTCGATACGCCCGAGGAGCGCGGGCATGTGGCGGTCGTAGATCTCCGGGTCAACGAACCGTTGCGCGCCCGGCACCTTTCCCGCGATCTCCTGGGCGGTGGCCTTGCGGTATGGAAGCTGGACGGTTGTGTGTCGTCCGGAAACTCGGCAATTGGTTCGCCACTCCGCTTCCGAGACCGCCTGCAACACATCTTCCGCAAGCTTGCGCCCGGCCTGGTCCATATCCAACGAGGCTGATGGGTCCACGGGGTTCGAGGTGTGTACGTTCCCGCCCGCGCCGTTCACAAACATCGCCACCGGGATCCCCTGCTTCTTGAGCGTGGCCGCCATGACGCCCGGCCAACCCGCGGAGAAGAACTCATCGCCTCCATGGTGGGTCGGGTGGCAGGCATAGTTCACCAAGCAGCCCAGCATCTGCCCTGCAGTATCGCGGGCTGCGAGGACCACCACTTCCGGATCGATCGGCCCCTCGAAACACAGGGCATCAGGGTTGGCGAAGGTCCCGTGAGTGCACACCGTGCCGTCGCGCATGATCAGCCGGCGGTTGTGGCCGATCGCGAAATCCACCGTCCGCCCCAAGCATATCTCGGCTTCAGCGGCCGCCCCAAGCGCCTGCCGGAAAGCCTCCACCATGCTGTCCATCAGGAACGCTAGGTAGTTCTCATCGCGTTTCACATCCCCACAGTTGGCCACCGCCGGACCGCCGTGGGTGTGAGTCGCTGACACCATTATGCGCTCGCCGGGAAAGCCGAACTGGTTTGTGATGCGCCGGCGCACTTCCTCCACCGTGCTCCAGCGCACTGAGAGGGTGTCCAGTTGGATGAAGCCGATCTGCTGACCGCCGCACTCGAACACCGCTGCGCGGGCGAAGAGCGGATCAGCCACAGCCTTGGGGATGATCTCTTTCAGCCAGCCGATCTTGGCCGTGCCCAGGGGTGGCGTGATGTCGACCTCGGCGAACCCGGCGCGCATGATCTACTTCGCCTCCGGGGTCTGTTCCAGCTGATCCACGTTCTCCATGACCTTGCGGATTCCAGCGGCCATGTACTTCACGGCTTCCGGGCCGTTGGGCGGACGCAGCGGGTAGGTGATGCCCGTGTGGGTGTCACAGTGTTTCTGGGCAACCGGGAAGTTATCGGGTGTGTAGTCCACTGC
>JAGPGE010000613.1 GCA_018056145.1 Armatimonadota bacterium | reverse complement strand
TCTGACCATGCGCCTGTTCGCTCGCGTTCCTATCGACGTCAGCGATGGCACCCCCGTCACGGCGCGTCTACCGTACGCCATACCCATCGCCGCTGGCAGCCTCGTCGCCTTCTGCGCGCTGCATCTCCTGCCCATGTGACGGCTCGGGGCCCCGGCGTTGCACAGGCGGCTCCCAGCCTTTCGACGGCCCCCTCGCGACCGCGCACCTTGACAATGCACCGGGGCGCCAATTGCGCGGACCGGTGCGCGGACAGCGCGGCTGGCAAGACTTCGTAGCCCCGGGTCTTGTCAAAGAGACGGTCAAGTGTGCTATACTTGCGGCTTAGTAGGCATAGGAGTAGCAAACAGGCGTCACCGCACTAATAGAAGCACTTCTCTACGCAGCCATAGAAGGTGACAACCTCATGCCCATGCGTCTGACGCGACGCGCGGCGGTCGGCATCGCGATTATCTGCGGAGCCCTTGCCGCATTGCTCGCCGTGGTGTACCTCCAGGGCCAGCGTAAGCCGGCCGCTCCCGAGCCCCCAAAGACCGTGGAGGTCGTGGTGCCCCGCGTGGACATCCCCGCGCGAACCGTCATCACTGAAGACATGCTCTCGGTGATGACGGTGAAGGTCGAAGAAGTCCCACGTCTTCCCGTAAAGACACCCCAGTCCATCGTCGGCTACGTTGCCGTGGAGAATCTCTCGGCGCAGCGCCCCGTTTCGCAAAGCCAGGTGATGGCGCGTGGGAGCGCATTTGGTCTGTCGGGCATGGTGCCCGGTGGCATGCGGGCGGTGACGGTTGAGGTTGACCCGGTCACGGGTGTTGCCGGTCTGCTCAAGGCCGGCGACCACGTGGACATCATCGCGACCTTCGAAGTGGGTGACCAGTTCATTGCCCGCACGATCCTCCAGGACATCGAGCTTCTCGCACTGGGTGCCCAGACGGTTGCGAGCACATCGCAGCAGGAGAAGCGTCTTGCCGCAGGCCAGGCAACGACCGGTGGCGCCGCTGCGCCCGATAAGGAAGGCGCCGCAGAATCGGCCGAGGAGGAAGGCGGAGGCGGCCGGACCCGCGCCCAAGCCTACCCCAACGCGACTCTTGCGGTAACCCCGGAGGACGCCCAGAAGCTCATTCTTGCCGATCTTCGCGGCGACCTGCGTCTGGTCCTGCGCCCTGTCGGCGAGTATGACTTTGTCCCAGTGCCTGTGCACGACATGACCTCTGTGGCCGGGCCCGAGTACGCTGCTATCCTCAAGGCCCAGAACCCCCCCGAGGAGAAGAAAGAGGAAGCCAAGCCCGAACCGGCTCCCGTGCAGCAGCCCATGATGGCGCCGCCGTGGTCCCAGCCCAGCACCGCGCCAGCCGCGAAACCGGAGAAAAAGAAGCCCGAGGTGGAGATCATCCGGGGCGACACTACAACCCGGGTCGTCCCATAGCCAGCACCGTCCCCTTGCATTGAACTGATCGCAGCCAACGACACAACACGAACCGCTACAACCCGCAACGCATGTGCCCGGGGAGGAAGCAAACATGAAGCGCCGGCGCCGGCAGGATCCGGTCCCGAGTCCTCGCAACTACCGCGGGGTGTCTCTGACCGTCTCCGCCATCTTCTGCCTGCTTGTACTGGCCGCCCCCTTCGCTCACGCGGTCAACGTCCTGCAGATAAAGCAGGACGACAGCAAAGTCATGACCTTCGACCGGATGAAACGGGTGTGGGTGACGAACCCCGAGATCATCGATGTCGTGGTCAGCAGCTACAACGAACTGCTCCTGTACAGCAAGAACGTGGGGCGAACCAAGCTCTACGTCTGGGATGCCAGGGGCAGGCACGAGTACTCCGTCGAGGTCACCCGTCTCCCCTCCCCCGAGCAGGTGTTGCGTGAACTGTCTAGTCTCCTTGGGCGGTCCTTCACCTATACCATCGTGGACGACAGCACCATTCTCGTCGAGGGCGAAGTGGCTACCGAAGCGGAGAAGAACCGGGTCAACCGCATCGTGACCACAAAGAGCGAAGGCCTGAAGGTGCTGGAGCTCGTGACCGTCCGCGAGGTCAAGGTCACGCCTGCCGAAGAGCATCGCCGCGCCTTCGAGAAGCTCTTCCCGCAGCAGTTCCGGTACTCCACCATCGACGACAAGACGTTGGTGGTCGAGGGCGAAGTGGGCACCGCGGCGGAAAAGCGCCGGGTGGAGAAGATCCTGGCCGCCGCCACCGCCATTTCCGTGGTCGATCTGGTCAAGTCCCTTGAAGGCCTCGACACTCCCGAAGCACAGCGCATCGAGAGCATCAAGAAGGCCATCGGTCCCGATTATGAGTACCTTGAGCTCGAAGGCTCGATCCTCGTGGTCAGCGGACAGGCGCCGAGCGAGAGGGAACGCGAACGCATCGACAAGATCATCAATGCAGCCAAGGGCGACATCACGGTGGTGAACGTGGTAACGCTCGAATCGGACACACGCTCGCCGGCTCAGCTTTACGCGGAGCGTCTCAAGCCCCTGTTCAGCGCCGCGTACACGTTCACCCCGCTGGGTGAGAACGGGCTTGTTGCCGAGGGCGTGGCGGCGAGCCCGCTCGAAGCGAAGAGGGTTGACGAGGTGCTCAAGCTCCTTGAGGGCGAGGTGCAGGTGGTCAACCTCATCTCCACCACCCCCCAGGACCCCGCCGAGAAGGCCGTGGCAGTGCTGCGCAACGGACTGGGTGAGGCGTACCAGGTCCGCAGTCTCGGCGAGAACATCGTGCTTGTGGAGGGCATCGCGGCCGGTGAAGCCGAAGCCCGCCGCGTCGATGCTCTCGTCGCCGCGGCGCCGAAGACGGTGACGGTTGTCAATGCGGTCACGCGCTCCGGCCTGACGTCCAGCACAGGTCTCGCGCGCAAGTATGAGCAGGCCCTGCGGCCCATTCTGGGTGAAGGCCTGACTTACACCACGCTGGATGACGGCACTTTGCTCGTCGAGGGCACCGTCGCCACCGCGGGCGAGCGCGAGCGCATCGGGCGCATTCTCGCCTCGCTCGACGGAACCGTGAAGGTGCTGGACCTCGTGACGACCCCGGCCGTCGCCAACGCCGCGTCGAAGAGCCCCGCCGAGAGGGCTGTGATGATGCTCAAGGAAGCGCTCGGCGACGCCTACACCGTGCGCACCGTGGCGGAAGACGTGGTGCTGGTCGAGGGAACCGCGCCAGGGCAGGCGGAGCTGGACCGGGTTGAGCTGGTGATCAACGCCAGTCCCGAAGGCGCCCGCGTGGTCAATCTCGTGACTACTGACGGCGGCGGCAGTGTCGCGGCACGGTACGAGATGGCCCTGAAGGAAGTGCTCGGGGAACAGCTCACATACCGCGCCATTGATGACAAGACCCTCCTGATCGAGGGCTACGTGAAGAACGCCGGCGAGAAGGAGCGGGCATCGAAGGTCATCGCCTCTCTGGCCGGCGGCCTCACAATCCTGGACCTGATCGCGATCCAACCCGGCCCCGACGCCATGGCGCAGTCTGAAGCGTCCAGGAAGGCCGAGCTCATCTCCCAGCTTCTCGGCGAGCGTTATTCGGCCCGGGCGGTGGATGAGAAGACTATCGTCGTGGCCGGCACTGCTCCCGGCCAGTCCGAGCAGCAGCGCCTGGGGAACCTTCTGCAGCAGATCGCGGGCGACTTCACTCTGGTGAACATGATCCTCGCACAGGACGACGCGGACACACGCAGTCCCGCGGATCGCCTGATCGTTGGGCTGAAGCAGGCTGTGCCCGAGAACCTGAAGCTGGTAGCGCTCGACGACCAGACAGTTCTCATCGAGGGCATCGTGCCGACGAGTATTGAGCGCGAACAGGTGGAGAAGATCGCCGCCGCGATGTCCAAGTCCGGTGGCGTGAGT
>JAGPGE010000611.1 GCA_018056145.1 Armatimonadota bacterium | reverse complement strand
GCGTACGTGTTGTCCATGTAGTTGACAAGGAGAGCCACCCCGAGGGCGACGAGGAAACCGAAGAAAATGGCGAACAGCAAGTTCTTCTTCCTACTCGGGCTGACTTTCGGAGCAGGGGAGTCCGCGGCCTGGATCACCGTTGCGCTGGGGATCTCGACCATCTCTGCAAGCTGCAGGTCCTGCAGCTTCGCCATCAGGGTGAGGTAGCGGTTCTCCGCGACACGCACTGAACGCTCGAGCTCGGCGGCCTGCCGCTGGTCATCAGGGAGCCGGTCCATGGCGGCCTGTGCTTCAGCAAGCCCGCGTCGCACCGCGTTGGCTCTCTGCCGGTCGGCCGACAGTTCCACCTCGGCCAGCGCCAGCCGCTTCAGCACCTCGGCATTGACCGGGTCGACGCGCGACTCCTCGCTGACAACCCGGTCGACCTGGCTCTCGAGCTGTTTCTTCACCGCCGCGATCTGCTTGTCGATGGCGGTGACTTTCTGGCTCGTGGGCGCGTAATCGCTGATGAGCGCCGCACGCTCCGCCTCCAACCCCAGCAACTTGCCCCGGAGCGTGTCTACTGCCGGGTTGCGCTCCACCGTCTCGGCGTCCTTGATGAAGCCGTCGCCGCGTCCCAGCCTGGCCCGGAGCGCCTGGACCTCGGCCTGGGTCGCCGCAACTTGCGCGTCGGCGCGATTGGCCTCCTCAGACTGGCGCTGCGCTTCCTCGATGAGGCTCGTTACCGCCTCATCGACGGATGTGATCCCCGCGCCCTGTCGAAACGCTGTGAGATCGGCTTCGGCCTGGGCGAGTTCCGTGCGAACTTCCTCAGCCTGTTTCTCGATGAACTCGCGGCCCTGGGTCGCTGTCTGGCGGTTGCGCTGGAGGGTCAGCTCCACATACTCCTGGGCGATGCCATTGGCGATCTTGGGCGCCATGAGCGGATCCGGGGCGCGCGCCGAGACGGTGATGATATCGGTTCCGGGAATGGTCTCAACGATGACGCCGGGCATCTCGGTCTCGGGGTCAATGCCCAGCTTCTCCAAGGCGGGTCTGAGCACGAGGGCGCTTCGGATGAGTTCGATCTGCGTCTCGACAGTCCGGGCCTGGGCAACGCCTGTAATTCCGGTGAGCACGTCGGAGGCTCCACTTCCGGTGCTGCCGAAACGGCTCGCCTCAACGAGCAGCTTGGCCCGCGCCCCGTAGATGGGCGTGGCGGTGAACGTTATCACTGTGATGAGGGCAATGATGGCAAGGTAGACGCCGATGAACCACCAGCGCCTGCGGTAGAGGATCAGGATATAGTCGCGTAGCCCGACTTCACTTTCTTCGTAGAAATCGGCGGGTCTTGCTGTATCCACGTATCGTGCTCCTGTGGTTGCTCGCGAACTGCGAGCGGAAGCGTGGTTGGCGTATTATACACACGGGCGTTGCGGCACTGCAAGCCGAGCCCCGCACGGTCACGGGCGGCCGGGTTCTCGCGTGCATGGGGTTGCGTCTGTCTGTCCCTACTCGGCGCTGATGCCTGCCCGCTCCCGGGATGCCGTGCCGCTCAGACGGGCCCCTGTGGCCGCCGCAAGCACCTGCAGCAGCCGGTCCTCATCGCAGTCGGCGACGGCGGCACGCAACTGCGACAGCGCGTCCTGGACCTGCGGGAAAACAGGCGCCTTGCCATTCACCTGAACGCGCTGCACACCGGGTACCCGCGTCGGCACCAGTTCCTCGTAGGGGTTGACCAGGCGCTCGTGGAGTTTCTCTCCGGGCCGCAGGCCGATGAACTCGATGGCGCCCGGTTCGTCAGGATCCTTGCCGTACATCTGGAGTATAGTCCGCGCGATGTCCACGATCTTGATGGGATCGCCCATGTCCAGGACGAAGACCTCGCCACCCTCGCCCTCAGCGCCCGCCTGAAGCACGAGGAAAGAGGCCTCCTCTATCGTCATGAAGTACCGATCAGCTTCGGGATCGGTGACGGTAAGCGGTTTGCCTGCTTCCGCCATGGCGCGGAAGATCGGAACCACGCTGCCTGCGCTGCCGAGCACGTTACCGAAACGCACGGCCACGAACTTCGTCTTGCAGGAACCGTTCATGCCCGCGACAATGCGCTCTCCCATGGCCTTCGTCGCGCCCATGACGCTGGTCGGCTCAGTCGCTTTGTCGGTAGAGATCAGCACGAAGCGTTCCACGCCATAGCGGCGCGACAGTTCGGCGATTGTCGCGGTCCCCAGGACGTTATTGTTGACCGCCTCGAGGGGGTTGCATTCCATCAGGAAAACGTGCTTGTGTGCGGCGGCGTGGAACACTACTTCGGGCTTCCAGCGCCGGAGAACGGCCTCGACGGCGATGGGGTCGGTGACATTGCAGATGACGGGCTCGAAGGCGATTTCCGGGAAGCTGTCCACCAGTTCGTAATAGATGCGGTGAATGCGGTTCTCGCCGCGCCCCAGCAGGATAACGCGACCCGGTCGATAGCGGCACAACTGCCGGCAGATCTCGCTGCCGATGCTGCCGCCGGCGCCGGTCACCAGAACGGTGCGCCCGGCGATGTAGTCGTTGGGCAGAGCGAGGTTGAAGCAGTCCGGTTCCCGCCCGATGAGGTCACCGACATCGATGTCACGTACGCGGCCCGGCATCTGGCCCGCCGCGAGTTCCAGCAGCCGCGGCATGATGCTTACCTTGACGCCGATGTGAGCACCTGCCCGCACAAGGCGCTCCACTTCCGCATCGGCCTCTTCCCCGCAGCTTCGCGCGACCAGCACCTCATCGAGATCATAGCGACTTGCGAGTTTCTCCAGATCGTCAACCGTACCCAGAATGCGCATCCCGCCCGCAAGCATCCCGGTCAGCGACGGATCATCGTCGAGCAGGCCGATAATCTCGTAGGGGCTCGCCGGGTCGCTTGCGGCTTCCTTGGCGAGACTAGCCCGGGCATGGCCGCTTCCGTACACCACCGCCCTGGTCTTACCCTCAGGCTTGCCGCTGCGAAATACGAACCGCGACCGCAGTACGCGCCAGCCAAAGCGGCTCGCGCCGATAAGCATGGTCGTGATGCCCCAGGAGATAACCAGGACGCTGATCGGGTACAGGTCGTGGTGGATGAACACGGTGAGGCCGACAACGGCTCCGAAGGTAAGCCCCACGCTCAGGAGGATCGTGACGACGGCGTCGGTGGAGGCGTACTCCCAGATGCGGTTATAAAGCCCTAGCGCGAAGGAGACCGCGAGCAGAAGCACGGTCATCCATGGGGCCGTCATCTGCCACAGGTCCCAGTAAGGCTCGGGGATCGAGCCGTCAAAACGCAAGACCAACGCGAGCATGACGCTGAGGTTCAGGATGCACGCGTCCATCAGGGCCAGGACCACTCGCATGACCCTGGGCTTGAATCGGCCGTTCTTCACCTCGTCAGGACTCCCTTTGCCTTTACCCGATGCCATGACTGCGGCCTCCGGTGGTACGCTGCCCGTCCAAGCCAGACATCCCGACCTGCCAGCGTTCGCCCCACCCGCCGCTCAATGGCATGCGGTCGGACACGTTCCCCAGCTTCCCCCCCCAGACAGCGACCATGCAGCCCGCCCCGCATCAGGCCATGCGGGACGCCCGTCAAGGCGGCGGAGAATTCGCCTACCGTGATCCCACCCCGATCGCTGCCGGCACCCGGTCTTGTAATGCGACTTCCCGATTCGCTTAGACAAAGCAAATGCGTGACCGTACCGTCGGCATCTGCATTGCCCACAATACGCTCACGAGCAAGACTGATCCGTCTCGCTGACGTCGGGCCTCGGGAACCGGTCGCGACCTGTCCTGTGTGCCGCTGTGAGACCTGCCTGCAGTTTACCACAGGTCAGCGGCGCACCCAAGACCCACTTGGCCCTCACAG
>JAGPGE010000032.1 GCA_018056145.1 Armatimonadota bacterium | reverse complement strand
GTGGAGGCCGCTGCAGCCGCCGGCGTGCCCTTCATGGTCAACTTCGGCAACCGGCACCGGGCCAACGTGCGGCGGATTCGGCAGGCTCTGCAAGACGAGGAACTGGGCCGAGTCCAGCACGTGGACGTGCGCCTGAATGAGCGCATCGGGAAGACCTTCACGCTCCCATGGCTTGAGCAAACGTCCCCCGTCTGGTTCCTGCTGTCTCACTGCGTGGACCTGGTGACATGGCTGCTGGGGGAGAATCTGGCAGTCGTCCATGCACGGTCGGCACTGGGTCGCGTCGCCCAACACGCACCGGGCGTGCCGGACCTCGTGACCTGTCTCGCGTGGACGGAATCGGGTACGGGCGTCTTCCTTGAAAGCTCCTGGGCGCTGCCCGACAACTATCCTGGCAATATTGACTTCGCCCTGCAGGTTCTCGGGACCCGGGGCATGCTTCAGGCCGACCTGCTGCCGCACGACCTGCATATCACCACCCCCGAGGGCAGCATGGCGCGGGATTACTCCATGGACGTGACATTGCCCGGGGGACGGGTGCTCGGCTGGTGGGAGGAATCGGTGCGCACCTTCGTGCGCGGGGTCGCGACGGGTGAACGACTTGAGCCCGATGCCGCGCAGGGCCGCGAGGTGACCCGGGCGCTGATCGCCATGGACCGCTCGCTGGAGACAGGTGCGCCGGCGGCTGTCTCAGAGGTCTGATGGCCCGTTGGCCGTCTGCAGGTCAACCGTGGCGAGCCAGGCAACCCGCCTGGGTGTCATGCCCCGGACCTGCGATCCTTCTCGCACGCTTCCTGTCACCCGAACCTGAACCACTCCGCGACTTCCTCCCGCAGCCGTGGGGACTATCCTGACTTGGTGTCGCGGACCGCATCCGCAACGGCCCGTGTTCTCGGAATGCTGCAACGGACGCGCACGTCAGCGGGTGCCGCCAACTCAGAGTGGAATGGAGCCGATGTTCTTTGGGACGCCGCCGAGATGGTCCCAGAGACGGGCGCGCATGGTATGAGGGCTCGAAGGCCACGTCAGCGACACAGGCCCGACAGACCTTGTCAGCATTCCCAGACTCACCCCGGCATCCGTCTCTGTCGTAAGGCCCCCCACTATGGCGCGAAAGCGGGCTGCCACCAGCGCGAAACGGTGGACCTCGGGGCGCCTCAGAAATACACTTCCGTCGCGCCGTCGCCGCCTGATTCGTGGTCGGCGAACCGGAAACTGCGCACCTGCTTGTGCTTCCGCAGGAACTCGTGGACCCCCTGCCTCAACGCCCCCGTGCCCTTCCCATGCACAATCCGCACCATCGGGAACCGCGCAAGGACGGCGTCGTCGATGTACCGCTCCAGATCGAGAATCGCTTCGCCCACCGTTGCCCCGCGGATATCGATCTCCCGGGGCACCGTGAAAACCTTGCGGGTCTGCATGCGCTGGGCAAGCTCCTCGGCCCCGCGATCCGGGGGTTCGTGGGCAGGCCGCAGATTGGAGAAAGGGGTCTCGATGCTCAGGTTGCCCACCTGGACACGCGCCACGCCGTCTTTCGGGATCTCGGTGACCACGCCGTCCTTGCCCAGAGACGCCACGTGCACCGTATCGCCCATGAGAACTTGGTCCAGTCCCAGTCCGTCCTCCTCCGCGGACTTTCGCGGGGCCTCGCGCTCCAGGGCCTCCTCCGCCTTGCGCTGGGTAGCCCGGCGCAGTTCGGCCAGTTCCTCCCGCCCCTGCTGAGTGAGCTTCGACTGCCGCGTCTGGCTCTGAAGCTCCGCGATGATCCTGCGCGCGTCTTCCTCGGCTCGGCGGATGATGGCCTCGGCTTCGGCGAACCCGTCCTCCAATGCCTGCCTGCGCCGGCCTTCCAGCTTCTCCAGGTCCTTCTCGTACTGCTCGCGGAGGCGCTCCAGGTCACGTTGGGTGGATGCTGCTTCCCGGGTCTGGTCCATGAGAGCCCGACGCTGTCGCTCAACCTCCGACACCGCTCGGTCAAAACGATACTGTTCGTCGGTGAGGAACCCGCGCCCCCGGCGGACGATGCTGCGCGCGAGCCCAAGGCGCTGGGCGATCTCGAAGGCATTGCTGGAGCCTGCGTGCCCGATTCGCAGGCGATACGTGGGGCGCAGGGTCTTCACGTCGAACTCCACGGAAGCGTTCTGCATGCCCTCGGTGGAGTATGCGAAGGCTTTCAGCTCATTGTAGTGGGTAGTTGCGAGGGTGCGGCAGCCGGACTCATGGAGTTCGGTGAGGATCGCCTTGGCCAGAGCGGCGCCTTCCGTGGGGTCGGTGCCCGCGCCTAGTTCGTCGAGAAGCACCAGGGCGCGCACGTCATCCTCTTCCGAGCGTGAGCGGCCTGCCCGGCGCTGGTGAGCCTGGATACGATTGATGATCTTCACGATCTGGGTCATGTGGCTGCTGAAAGTGGACAGGGACTGCTCAATGCTCTGCTCATCCCCGATGTCCGCGTAGACATACTCCCACACCGGCATGACCGAGCCCGGATCGGCGGGAATATGCAGACCGCTCTGGGTCATCAGCGCGCACAGGCCCACGGTCTTGAGGGTGACGGTCTTCCCGCCGGTATTGGGCCCGGTGATGATCAGGGTCGTGAACTCGTCGCCCAGCCAGATGTCCAGCGGGACCACGTTGCCTTGGATCAGCGGGTGCCGCCCGCCGCGCAGGTTGATGCGCGCACCGGGGATGATCTTCGCGGGATTGGCCATCATCTTCGCGGCAAGAGACGCCCTCGCGCCGATGAAGTCCACCACCCCGAGCGCGCGGAGGTTTTCGTCGAACTCCGACGCGAACGCCCCGATGCGCGCGGTGATCTCCCGCAGAATGCGCTCCACTTCGTCCTCAATCCGCAGGTACGTCTCGCGCAGTTCGTTGCCGACCTCGACAACCTCAAGCGGCTCCATGAACACAGTGGCGCCACTGTCGGAACGGTCGTGGATAATGCCCCTGAACCGCCCTTGCGCGCCAGACTGGACAGGCAGGCAGAAGCGGCCGTCCCGCTGGACGATGACCGGCTCCTGGAGCGTGCCCCGGTCAGTCTCGCGACGCAGGATGCTCTCAATGCGGTCACGCACGCGGCGTTCGAGGACCTCCGCCTGGGCGCTGAGTCGCTGCAATTCGGGCGAGGCGTTATTTCGGACATTGGCATTGTCGTCGATGCAGCGGGCGATCTCATCCTCAATCTCGGGGCGTGAGATCACGCTGTCGCCCAGGAGCGCCAGGCGCGGGGCAAGATCGGCTCCGCGCTCCAGGTACTCGCGCATGCGCCGGGAGCAACGCAGGAAGTCGCTGACCCGCAGGAGTTCCTCGGGGTCAAGGATCCCCTGAACCCGGGCGCGGGCGATGAGTTCGCCTACGTCAGTCAGACCGCCGAAAGGCGGCTGTCCGAAGCGCTCCATGAGGCGGCGCATCTCGGTGGTCTCGGCCAGGCGATCCTCAATCCAGCGCAGGTCGGTGCGGGGCTGGAGGGCTTCGGCGCGGCGCCTGCCCAGAGACGATGCCGCGCAGTCGGCCAGCATCGCCTTGATCTTGTCGTATTCCAGTACGCGTAGCGTTCGGTCGTCCATTTCACATGCCCCTCGGGGGGCGGGTGTATAGTGTTGAGGAGTGCGAAGGATGATGTCGGATTCCGCCACGTCTCTCGGGGATCACAGTGCGAAGACGTGATGCTCCGTTTCCCAGTGGCGCGTGCCCACAGGCGCTAAGGCAGGCCGTTCGGGGGGCCGGATAGGGGGAAATGGAGACACGCCAGTGGCTCTGATGGGACCCTATTCGGCCCGGTCGTAAGCCGTTCTTTCGTCAGAGAACGGCCGGCGGGCGCGGCGACCATAGATGGCCGCTGCCAGCCCGCCCCACGCGGCTGAAGGCCAGAGGCCGGTCCGGATGGGTCCCCCCCCGTCCCTTCGGGCCGAGTTCCCATGCGGCCCCTCCGAAAGGCACACGACCGACTGCCGGCGCTCCGAAGAGCAAGCCGGCCGCCGGCGCTTGCGCAATCGCGGTACCGATGCCAGGCCCAAGCGAGAACCAAAGCCAGCGCCGCTGACTACTCGTCCGATGCCCCCGGATCATCCGTCTCATCCAGATGCCTCGGCCCGTAGATCGCTTCCGCGCGGGACTTCGGTGCGGCCTCTTTCTCCGCCGCCTTCTTTTTCTTCGCGTCCGTGAGGCGCATCAGACCGGCCCAGACGATGACGTATGCAACGGTCCCCGATGCCCCGAGCAGCAAGAAGCTAGACCAGTCACGCCCGCCTTCGGGGTTCTTGGAGACCAGGAAGAGCACAAGCCACAGGCCCACGGCGGGCATCCACAGCAAGGTGCGTTTCTGGCTCGCGGTAAGCCCGCGTTCATGGTTGCGCGAAGTCACGATACTGTCCCCTGACAGCCTCCCAAATTAGCGGGAGGCGCGAATGAGCTTGAACGCAAGCACCTCGGCGGTGAGGCGCAGGTTGGCGTTGCCCCGCAACTCCCTGCGCGCCTGCTCAATGTCCCGGCAGGCCTCGCCCACCCGACTGAGGCTGCTGCCCGATGCCACGGACGCGAGTTGCTCGGAGCGGTCGGCGTTGATCAGCAGGTGCGTGGGGCCGCCGGATGTGAGCAGGGCAAGGTCCCGAAACCACGTGAGCAGGATGTTCAGCACCTCGTTCATGCGGGTCCGACAGACCCGGTCGCGGCTGGCTTTGAGGGCCTTCTCGGCGAAATCCGGGTCTTCGGTGGCCAGCCACCACTGTTCGGCGGTCTCGATCAGCTTTTCCCCCACCGCCATGCCCTCGAACCAGTCGCAACTGGGCAATGAAGCGGCGGTGTCCAGCAGGCCGTTGCGCAGCTCAAGCGCCGCCGGGTGCTGGAGCAGGCTCATCGCCCACCCGATGCGCCCGCCGGACAGGGCGACCACTGATCGGATCAGCCCCGGTTCGTGCTCCGGGTAACGCGCGACCAGCGCCACCTCGGCTTCGGCCAGCGTGGGCGGCTGGCACTTGATCAACTGGCAGCGCGATAGAATGGTGGGCAGAAGCGTGGACAGGTTCTGGGTGGTGAGCACCAGCGTGGTTCCCGGCGGCGGCTCCTCCAGGGTCTTCAGCAGGCGGTTCGCGGCCTGGGGGTTCATCGCCTCGGCGGAACTGATGATGAACACCTTGCGCCGCGCCTGGGTGGCCTTGAGATTCGCGTCGACCACCACGTCTTTGATCTGGTCCGTGGTGATGAGCGCGCCCTCAATCACCACATCCGCGCCCCCGTCCTCCTCATTGGCCTGCACTTTCGCCAGGGGCCGGACGAGATGCACATCAGGATGGGCGTCGCGGTCGATACGCGTGCAACTGGGGCACACATCGCAGCATTCCACGCCACCGTCCAGCGTGGCGTCACAGTTGAGGGTCTTCGCGAACTCCCGCGCCAGGAGGGTCTTGCCGATACTCGGCGCCCCGTGGAACAAGTAGGCATGGGAGACCCGGCCGGACTGGATCGCCCGGCGGAGTACGGCGATGGGTTGTTCGAGACCGATGATGGTGGAAAAGGACATGGCGTTCAGTTGGTGGCTGGATGTTGCGTGTTCACGGCTTCAGGCGGCCTCACCCCGCGCGGCGGACACAAGAGGCAACGGCTGCCAGGCAGGATTGCCTGGCCCACTGACGTCACATCAACTCTGCAGCAGTTCGTCCACCAGCCCCCGCAGCGTCTCGTGTACTCTGTCCGCCGGCGCCGAGGCATCCACGACGCGCGCGAAGCCCGGGTTCAGCCGCGCGTATTCCAAGAACCCCTCGCGGACCCGCTGGTGAAAGCCCAGGGACAGCTTCTCAATGCGGTCGGCGTCGTGGGCATGCTCGCCGGCCTTCCGTCGCAGGCCCTCCACCGGGTCGATGTCCAGGATCACCAGCAGGTCAGGCTCCAGGCCGCCGGTGGCGACGTCATTCACCTGGTGCACGAGGTCAAAGCCCAACCCGCCCGCGAATCCCTGATATGCGGCGGTGGATTCGGAGAACCGGTCGCAGAGCACGATGTCGCCGCGTTCCAGCGCGGGCAGAATCAGTTCGCGGCAATGCTGGGCCCGGGAGGCGCAGAATAGCAGGACTTCGGTGACCGGGTCCATCTCCGGGTGCGCGGGGTCCAGGAGCAGGTCGCGAATGCGCTCGCCCACCGGAGTTCCTCCCGGCTCGCGAGTGACCGTGATCGCCTTACCTTGGGCCTGCAGGTGCTCGGCGAGAAGCCGGATCTGGGTGGACTTGCCGCAGCCCTCTCCCCCGTCGATCACCACAAAGCGCCCGGTCATTGGGCCACCTGTCGCGGGAAGATGCGCACGCGGCGCCGGGGCTCCTTGCCAACAGAGCGCGAATCGAGTTGGTGGCGGCTGGCGATTTCATGCTGCAGGCGGCGCAGGTAGGGGTTCTGCGGGAGCAATTCCACCACGCGCTGCTGCACCAGGGCCTGGCGCGCGCCGTCTTCGGCCTCGCGGATCGCCAGTTCCTCGCGGCCGACCTGCTGCTCGCCCAATGCCTGCCGCACTGCCTCGAATATCTGGGTGTACGTGTCGCTGCGCACCAAGACGACCTCGGCGTCCTCAGCCATCGCCACAATGTGCCGGGTATCACGGTCACCTTCCAGCGCGAAGATGATGTCCGCTTCAGCCGGCTCGGTCACCAGCACCGCGAGCGCCTTGCACTCGTGGATGGCCCGCTGCAGCTTGCGCCGGCCGAGTCCCACCGCGTACACGTGGCGCAGCGGCTTATTGCGCTCCAGTACCCGCGCTGGCATCTCGCGCTCGGTGATGCGGAACTCCTGGTCCGGGAAGATGGCGCCCATGAAGTCCGTATCGGTGAAAGGGCCTTCAGTCTGGATAGCCGACTCTGAGGTGCGGCGGCTCTTCTGGGTCTCCCCGTCAGCCCCGCGTTCGCGTACCTCAACGCTGACCGGTTGAGACAGAAGCAGGCGGTCCACGTCGGTCGCCACGTCGTAGTGCACCGCGAGCTTGTTCAGGTCCTCGATCTCGATGACCGTGTCGAATGTCGGCGGGGCCTTGCGCTCAAGGACGGTCTTCTGGGTGCCGCGCTTTCGGGCTTCCTCGTCGCCCAGGGTCACCGCCTGGATCCCGCCCACCAGGTCGCACAACGTCGGGTTGGACATCAGGTTGGTGATGCTGGTCCCGTGAGCCGTGCCGATGAGCTGCACCCCGCGTTCGGCGATGGTCCGGGCAGCGGCAGCGTCGGCGTCGGTGCCGATCTCGTCGATCACGATGACCTCGGGCATGTGGTTCTCCACGGCCTCGATCATCACATCGTGCTGCTGGCGGTTGTTCGGCACCTGCATTCGCCGCGCATGGCCGATGGCCGGGTGCGGGATGTCCCCGTCGCCGGCGATCTCGTTGTTGGTGTCCACCACGATGACGCGCTTTTGGGCTTCATCCGCCAGGACCCGGGCCACTTCACGAAGGCGCGTGGTCTTCCCCACGCCCGGCTTGCCCAGAAGGAGGATATTGCGGCCTGTATCCACGATATCGCGGATGATGTCGATTGTGCCGAACACCGCGCGTCCCACGCGGCACGTGAGCCCCACCACATTGCCCAGACGATTACGCATGGCGGCGATGCGATGCAGGGTGCGCTCGATGCCGGCCCGGTTGTCGCGGTCGAACTCACCTACACGGTCCACCACAAAGCGGATGTCGTCCAGCGTGGCCGCGTCTTCGGTGATATACTCCAGTCCCTGCGAGAACCTGGCCTCAATCGGCCTGCCCAGGTCAATGACAACCTCCACGAGGTCGTGCAGACGGGGATGGGCCTTGAGACGGTCCAGGGCTCGCGGTGGAACGATCTCGAGGAACTGTTGTATGTCGTCGGTGATCGATTCGTGCACTTCGCTCATGGGTCTCCCAACCAGCGGCTTATCCCACCCATGAGGCCCGCCGGTGCTGCTCCAGGGCCGCGAGGGGCCTCATGCCTCCGTGACAGGCGGCGCAGCCGGGGCATGCCTCCCTGCGGGAGGGCCCAATGACGCGCTCGCCAGTATCCGAAGTGAAGTATAGATTATGGGGCGGGGGCAGGCAAGTGAAGGTTTGGGGGGATGCGGCAACAGTCGGGCCGTGAGCCTGTCCAAGAGCACGGTACGTTACGGTGTCCGGTGCGGGGTCGGCCTCGGTTTTGTGGGTAATCACCCGTCATCTGATGGCCGGCCTGAGCATTTCCGCGCCTTTGGGTCCTGAGAGTTGCCTTAACGCCCGCGAAGCGGGATGTGATGCCAGGGCAACGGCCTGCGGCATTGCGGCGCGTGGGCGACGAGGGGATTGTGCCCGGATGGTAGGTCCCACCCGCTTTTCGCGGTCAGACGCGCCGTGCGCTTGACGCTGTGATGGCCCGGCGGTATACTTTTCGCCGTGGGTCTGATGGCCCTTGAACAGCTCGAGACGCCTCGGTGCAATAAAGGAGTTGGACTAGATGCGCTTGCATGTCAGCTGCCTGATCGTCCTTGCACTCGCAACCGCAGCCGGCGCACAGACTATCCCCCTGGCGGACTGGGGCGTCAGCAGTCCCGAGACACTGTCGCAGCCCTCGTGGTACGGCTCCACCGGCCTCGTGTACACCCCGTCGGCAATGATCACCCCGCCGCTCAAGATCAACGGTGGCGTGCACCGGGTCGATTTCGACGAGACCCAGACCGTCTACAACGCCAATGTGGCGCTGGCCAGCAACATCGAGCTTGGTGTGGCGCGCATCCAGGACGTCGCCCCCGCCTTCGGTGCGACCAATCAGGTCTACACCAATGAGACCATCGTGAATGGGAAGTACAAGCTGGACTTGTCCAGCTGGCTGGGTGGCATCAAGGCCGCCCCGGAGATTGCTGTGGGCGTCTGGGACGCGGCGGATTCCGTGAACCGCTCCTTCTACCTTGTTGCTAGCATGGATCTTGATGTGGCCAAAATCGCGGGCGTCTCCGGGCTGAAAGCCCATATCGGCTTCGCGGAGAGCGAGCGGGCCACGAAGAACGGTGACCTGAAGCTCGGCGGCATGGACGGCCTGTTCGCGGGCATCGAGTTCGTTCCGATCCGCAATGCACTGCTGCAGGTGGAGTATGACACCGAGGATTTCAACGCCGCGCTGCGGTATTTCCCGACCCCGCTTGTAGCGCTTGAGGTCGGCTTGATCGACGGCGAATTGGGCTTCGGCGCATCGGCCCGGACGCCGCTCTAGAGCACACAGGGCGCCGTCTGATCGGCGCAGACCGGCCGGGACCGGGCTGCCGGTTCCGAATCGCAGCCAGGACGGCGGCGGGGCAATGGCCCACGCCGCGCCACCCCGAAGGAGGACATGACACATGCGCGTACTGCTGTCCGTGATGCTTCTGGGCCTTCTGATGTCCCTCGCCGGTGTCGCCTGCGCCGAAAAGTGGTACATGGACCCGGCCAAGGATGCGCCGAAGATCGAAAAAGGCGCACGCACCATCACCGTCGCTGGCGCGTATCTGCCCGACGACGGCCCCGTCCAGGAAGACTTCCAGCTCATGCTGGGCTACGGCACCTTCATCAGTGACGAGACCGAGCTCGGCCTGCGCTGGCGCGGCGACGAGGACACCCAGGACCTCTATGCCTATGGCGCCTACCACCTGGGCGACCCGCTGGGTGAAGCGTTTCCCTATGTTGCGGCAGGCGTTGGCTACCGGTTCATCGACAGCGCGTCCGAGCGGGCTCGCGGCGCGGATGACGACTTCCTTTGGGCCGGCGGCCTCGGCGCGAAGCTGTTCCTCAAGAATGACATGTCCATCTTCGCCGAGTGGATGTACACTGAAAGCGACAGCGTGAGCGATGATGTGTTCATGCTGGGGATCAACAAGCGTATCAAGTAGCGAACGCAGACGCGCGGAAACACACGGCCCCCGGAAGAGATCCGGGGGCCGTTTCTGTGTCTGGAGAGTCCGACTGGCGGGACGCGACGGGCGCCGCTGCTTCCGGAGAAGCCGAAACAGTGCTGCCTCCAGTGCGCCAACTCGGAGCAGGCCAGGCGGGGCCTGGTGTGGCACCCGCTTGGCGCGCTTGTTGCGCACACTACCCCAGGCTCTCGCGGATAGTGCCCGCAGCCTGGCGCACTTCGTCCGCGGTCACGTTTAGGGGCGGCGCAAGGCGCAGGCGGTCCTCCCCCAGTGCGTTCACGATCAGGCCCCTGTCGAAGCAGGTGCGCTGGACATCCCGGGCATCCACGGCTCCGGCCTTGAACCGCACCGCCCGAAGCAGCCCGCGCCCACGCACTTCCTCGATGGCGGGGTGCGTTCCAGGGGCGAGAAGCTCAGCCAGCAACTGGCCCATCTGCGTGGCGTTCTCCAACATTCCCTCGGATTCCATGGTCTCCAGGGTGGCGAGAGCCACCGCGCATGCCATGTGGCTTCCACCGAAAGTGGACGCATGGTTACCAGGTTCGAAGCAGTCGGCGACTTCGGATTTGGCGATGCAGCAGCCGATGGGGTACCCGCTGCCAAGTGCCTTCGCAACCGTCATGATGTCGGGAACGACCCCCTCATGCTGGTACGCGAACCACTTGCCGGTGCGCCCGGTCCCGGTCTGCACTTCGTCAAAGATCAGCAGGCGGCCCGTCTCGTCGCAGATCGCGCGCACGGCTGCCAGGAACCCCTCCGGCGGGACGTTCATGCCGCCTTCGGCCTGGATCGGCTCCATCATCACGGCGCAGACGTCGGTTGTGAGCTTGGCGCGCAGGTCGTCCAGGTTGCCGAACTCGAAGTAGTCGAAGCCGGGCGCCAGCGGCTCGAAGCCCTTCTGGTACTTCTCCTGCCCGGTGGCGGTAACGGTGGTGACGCTGCGACCGTGGAAGGACTTGTGCGCCGTGAGGATCGTGCGGCGGCCGGGCTCAATGTCCGGGCGGTTGATGCCGGCCCACTTGCGGGCGAGCTTGATGGCCGCCTCGTTAGCCTCCGCGCCGCTGTTGCAGAAAAAGCACTTGCCACCGAAGGACAACTCCGACAGGCGCTGGGCAAGTAGAGCCTGCTGGGGCACGTGGTACAGGTTGGACGTATGCATGATCTGTCCGGCCTGTTCGCAGATGGCCTGCACGATCTTCGGGTGGCTATGCCCCACTGCCAGCACCGCAATACCCGCCACAAAGTCCAGGTACTCGCGCCCGTCCGCGTCCCAGAGCTTCGCCCCGAGGCCTTTCACGAAGGCCACCGGCTGGCGCCCATAAGTGTGCATGATGTACCGGTCGGTCAGGTCAATGATCTGCTGGGTGTCCATGGTCTGCTCCCTACAGCATGATGGCTGGGACGGCGGCCGAACCGGGTGCTTGTACCCGGTTCGGGGCGCGATGAAAGCGACGGCGCATTGGGTACAGGCGCCGAACTCGCCAGCGGCTCGAGTTCGGATGCCAGCCCCCAAATGCTGACGGCCTGACAAGCAGGACTGCCTGTCCCACCGACGGCAAATTGGGGACGGCAGCGGCTACTCTCCGGACCAGAGCGACGGGTCGCCCTCGATCATCGTGCCGATCCCCTGGTCGGTGAACAGCTCCATCAGGATCGAGTGGGGGATGCGCCCGTCGATCATGTGCGCGCGTTTCACCCCGCGCTCCAAGGCCAAGACGCAGCTTTCCACCTTCGGGATCATGCCCTTGCTGATGATGTCCGATGTCATCAGGTCCCGCGCTTCATGCAATTCGAGCCGACTGATCAGGGAGCTTTCATCTTTCACGTCGCGCAGGATGCCCTTGACGTCGCTCAGGGTGATGAGCTTCTCCGCCTTGAGCGCTCCCGCGAGTTCCCCCGCAACCGTGTCGGCGTTGATGTTGTAGCTCTCGCCTTGGGCTCCCACACCCACCGACGAGACGACGACCACATGCCCGTCGCGCGTCAGCGAATTGATGACCGACTGGTCGATGGCGATGACCTTGCCCACGAACCCCAGGTCGCCCTCGGGGTGGATCAGCTTCTCGGCACGCAGGAGATTGGCGTCCTTGCCCGACAGCCCCACCGCCTTGCCGCCGCAGGTGTTGATGAGCGACACGAGTTCCTGGTTAATAAGACCTACCAGGACCATCTGGGCCACGTCCATGGTATCCGCATCGGTGACCCGCAGGCCGCACACGAACTTGGCCTCGCAGCCTAGGCGGTCCATCATTTTGGTGATCATCGGGCCGCCGCCGTGCACCACCACCACATTGATGCCCACGTAGCGCAGCAGGACGATGTCCTCGGCGACGCTCCGCTTCAGGGCGTCGTCGGTCATGGCGTGGCCGCCATACTTGATGACCACGGTCTTCCCCGACCACTGGCGGATGTACGGCAGCGCCTCGATCAGTGTGTTCGCTGTGTGCTGAAGCTGGTCCATGGTTAGCTCCATCCCGATGCGGGCTCCCATCCTGCCCTAGTGTTTGTTGAGCTCCACGTAGTCAGGCGTGAAGTCGCAACTCCACACCGTTGCTTCCTCGTCGCCGGTGCCCAAGCCTACGCGGATCTCGATCTCATGGCCTTTCAGGGTTTGGTCCGCAGCGGCCCGGTCGATGGGCAGCCGCTCCCCATTGCGCCAAGCGGTGATCCCCTGCATCTCGATGAAGGCCTTGGCGGGGTCGAATTCTACCAGGGTCGCACCCATTGCGGCGGCGATGCGGCCCCAGTTGAAGTTCTCGCCGTAGAGCATGGTTTTCAGCAGGTTGTAATTCGCGATGGCCTTGCCCATTTCCCGGGCCTGCTCGAAACTCTCGGCATCCTGCACGTGGATGGTCAGCGCCTTGGATGCGCCTTCGCCGTCGAAAGCGATCTGGCGCGCGAGGTCCTGGGTGACGTGGGCCAGCGCGGCTTTGAAGTGCTCGTAGCCCGGGTCTTCTGTGTATACGAGGGTGGGGTTCTCGGCGACGCCATTGGCCAGGATCGCCACGGTGTCATTGGTGCTCATATCCCCGTCCACGCTGATGCAGTTGAAGCTGCGCTCCACGCACCATTTGAGAGTGTCCTTGAGCAAGCTGGCATCGATGGCCAGGTCGGTGGTGATGAAGCAGAGCATGGTGGCCATGTTGGGGCAGATCATCCCCGCACCCTTGGCGATGGCTCCCAGGCGACAGGGGACGCCGCCCACGGTGAACTCCACCGCAGACATTTTCGGGCGGGTGTCTGTGGTCATGATCGCCCGGGCGATGGTCTCGGGGTTTTCGCGGCTGAGTTGCGTGCCGAGGGCCGGAATCCCCGATTCGAGCTTGTCCATGGGCAGCGGCTTGCCGATGGAGCCGGTGGAACAGACGATGACCTCGGAGGGCTCCACTCCGGTGGCTTCTCCCGCAAGCTGGGCCATGCGGCGGGCGTCCAGCATGCCCTGCTGCCCGGTGGCGCAGTTCGCATTGCCCGAGTTGGCGACGATGGTCTGTGCATTGCCGTCAGCAACCGCTTCCTCGGTCACGTAGGTGGACGCCGCGCGGAAGCGGTTCTGGGTGAGCGTCGCCGCGGCCGCGGCGGGTCGCAGGGAGTGGATCAGGACCAGGTCCAGGACGCCATCTTCCTTGATGCCGCAGTTCATGGCCGCCGCGACGAAATCCTTCGCCGCCAGCACGCCACCGTCAATGATCTTCAGGTCAGACATTGAGCGCCTCCGAAATCGCGTTGTTGGGCACGGGAACGGCTTCGCACTTACGGCCACAGTCCGGGGAACTCGAGGCCAGTGGTCTCGGGCTGCCCGGTGATCAGGTTCAGGCACTGCAAGGCCGCGCCGGCCAGGCCCTTGGTGAGATTGTCAATCGCCGAAACCGCCACCAGGCGCTGATTGCGCTCATCCACCACGATCCCCATATGGCAGCGGTTCGAGCCCGTGGTCTCCTTGGTCCGCGGGAGCTTGCCCTTAGCCAGCACGCGGATGAATGGCTCGCCAGCGTAGAACTCATTGTACAGGTCGAGCACATCGGCGGCGGCCATCGGCTGTTTCAGGGTGGCGTAGCAGGTGCTCAGGATGCCCCGGTTCATGGGGATGAGGTGCGGCGAGAACGTGACGCTGACCTCGGCCCCCAGGCTCCCAAGCTCCTGCTCGATCTCCGGCGTATGCCGGTGCGCGGCCACCGAGTATGCGTGTACGGACTCATTAACTTCGGCGAAATGGGTGCCGAGGGTGAGCTTGCTGCGGCCCGCGCCGCTGACCCCGGACTTGCTGTCCACGATGATGCCCTGAGTCTCGATAATCCCGTTCTTTACGGCCGGCGCGAGGGCGAGGATCGCGCTGGTCGGGTAACAGCCGGGCACGGCCACCAGGTCGGTCTGAAGAATCTCAGCCCGGTGCAACTCGGGCAGGCCGTACACCGCGCGCTGGATCAGTTCGGGGCAGGGATGGGGCTCGTAGTAGGACTCGTAGGTGGCGACGTCCTTGAGGCGGTAGTCGGCGGAGAAGTCGATGACCTTCTTCCCCATCTCGAGCGCTTGCGCGACCATCGAGGTCGCGGTGGCATGAGGCAGGGCGAAGAAGAGCACATCCGCCTTCTCGGCCGCCACTTCCACGGTGCTGTCCTCGATGGGCATTTCGAACGTGCCCGTGAGGAATGGGTAGACATCGGCGATGGTCTGGCCGACGGTGCTTGCCCCGCCGAGGTAGGTGATTTCCACCTCCGGGTGGTTGAGAAGCATGCGGATGAGATCAACCCCGCCATATCCCGCTGCTCCGAAAATGCCCACGCGTGTCACTGCCGATCACTCTCCCAGTGCCGGGCCGGCCCGGCGGACTCCAAAGGTCGGTGGTACAAAAAAAGCCACCCCGACTTCGGGCGGCATCGAAACCATCATGCCTGGAAAACCGCGCGCAGATTGTGCTATCTGCGCCTGACGCGGGTCTTGGCGATGAGGAAAGCAATCGTCATGATACGCGGACTATATCACAGGGGCGTTTCGGGGTCAATACGCAAGACGGAGCCCCCTGAGCTAGTAACATACATGGGTTACAGCGGTCAGGGAGGGTGGCGGCATGCCATCCGGGCATGGTCCCCGCGTCGCCCACGCGCCGCAATGCATCAGGCCGTTGCCCTGGCATCACATCCCGCTTCGCGGGCGTCAAGGCAACTCTCAGGACCCAAAGGCGCGGAAATGCTCAGGCCAGCCATCAGATGACGCGTGATTACCCGAAAACCGAGTCCGACCCGAGGGAGCGGGTCTGACCGCGAGCAGCAGGCGGAACGCACTTTCCATCAGCCGGTGGGTGTGCACGGCGACTGCAGGCGTTGGCGATCCAGCGCATGGGACCCCACGGAGCGCAGAAATGTCACGGGGCCCTTCATCTGGACAGCGGTGGCACCGTGACTTGTGCCTGTGCCTGTTTTCGGGAAACGCACCCGTCACCCATCCATTCCGCGTGACCGCCGCATCAAGGAGATGTCGTTGGCCCCGGGGAATACCCTCCGCGAGGCCGAGTAACGCGCGATCCGTCATTCGCGGATGAGGCTCCACACCAAGGCGCTGGCGTCTGTCACCATCGGCGATGCGAGAGCGCCCTTCGTCTATCTCGCGCGGGCCCAGTGAAGTGCGAAACGCGCCACAGAGCGAAAAAGGAGCAGCCATGGACTGTCTCACCGAGAGCATCCGCCGCACGGCCCTGGAGGCAGGCGCGGACCTGGTGGGATTCGCGCCCATCAGCCGCTTTGACCAGGCCCCCGCCCCCCTGCACCCGCGCACGGTCTTCCCGCCGGTGCGGACGGTGATCGCCATCGCCCTTCGCCAGCCACGCGGAGCCCTGAAGGCCGTGGAGGAAGGCGCGTACTGGCAGGCGTACAACTGTGACTCCTACTGGTATCTGAATGAGGTGCTTGCACCCCAGGTGCTGCGCGGGATCGTGATGGCACTGGAGGAGGAGGGATACACCAGCGTCCCGGTGCATAACCCCTTCCACTCCCACTCCGGGCGACGGGTGCGGGAGGACCAGCCGCACGGGCCCGACGGAATGGTCTCGCTGAGGGTGATCGGCTGCGCGGCGGGTCTCGGGGAGCTCGGGCTGTCCAAGCTCCTGCTCACGCCCCAGTTCGGCCCGCGACAGAGGGTGTTCGCGGTGTTCACCGACGCTGAACTCGAGCCCACGCCGCTGTTGGAGCGCAGCGTCTGTGACGAATGTGGCGCATGTGCCCGGGAGTGCGAGGCCTGCGCGATCGGCAGGTCGCGCGACGAGTGCTTCACCATCGAGGGCCGTACCTTCGGCCACGCGAGCTTCGACGCCGGGGCCTGCGCGAAAGTGCACCAGGGCATGGACCCGCGCTTTTCGCCCTTCTGGAATGGGTCCGAGCCCCAAGGCGGCGAGCCGAGTTACAACAAGTTCTGCAAGGACCGCTTCAGGCATCTGGCGGTCTGTGTAGGGCGCGGCTGCATCCGAGCCTGTCTGGATCACCTGGAGAAGACCGGGCGCATCGAGGCGAAGTTCCGCAACCCCTTCATCGAGCGCCCTCGCTGGAAACTCAACGAGCCCCCCGAAAAGAAGAAGGACGGCAACAACTCATGAGCGGACTGAGCCGGAAACTGGATACGCTGATTGTCGGCGGGAGCGGGTTCGTGAGCGGAACCCTGGCGCGGACGGCGCTGGAATGTGGGCACAATGTCTGGGTGGTCACCCGCGGCGAGAAACCCCTGCCCAACGGGGTGCGCCCGGTGATCGTGGACCGCAAGGATGACGCGGCTTTCCAGGACGCCATCGCTGGCTGCAGGCAGGACTGGGACCTGGTGGTGGACTGCATCGGTTACCAGCCCGAGGACGCCCGCCAAGACATCACGGCCTTCTCGGGTCGCGCGGGACACCTTGTCTTTATCTCCACCGACTTTGTCTTCGACCCGGCGAAGCGGGCTTTCCCGCAACCCTTCGACAACATGCACTTTCTTGCCGACGGGTACGGTGGCCTGAAGCGCCAGTGCGAACTGGAACTGCTGGCCCACGCCGGGGCTGATCTGCCCTGGACGGTGTTCCGCCCTTGCCACATCTACGGGCCGGGCTCGCAACTGGGTTGCCTGCCCCAGGAGGGCCGGAAGGCCGACCTGAT
The DNA here is from genome assembly GCA_018056145.1 of Armatimonadota bacterium. Lineage (GTDB taxonomy): Bacteria > Armatimonadota > Zipacnadia > Zipacnadales > JABUFB01 > JABUFB01. The sequence continues at coordinate 207 of JAGPGE010000032.1, read as the reverse complement.
CCAGCGCATCCGGGACGGTGATGCGCTGAAACTCATCGGCGGCGGGCACTTCCTTCAGCAGCCCATTTTCGCGCGGGACCTGGCCGAACTGATCCTCAGCGCCTGGGGCTGCGACCTCGCCCGCAACCGGATCTTCTGCAGCGTGGGCCCGGACATCATCGAATCGGTGCGCTACTACGAGATCATCGGCGAGGTGCTGGGGTGCGG
>JAGPGE010000610.1 GCA_018056145.1 Armatimonadota bacterium | reverse complement strand
AGAAAGGCGAGCGCATCCAGCAGGAGCTCAAGGAGCTTCCCGCGCCCAGCGAGATGACCGAGGGCTATCTGCGGCAACTCATCGACTGCGTGCGCGGCGAGCCCGGGCTGCTTGGCTACTACATCGCGGACGAGCCCGAGATCCACAACACGCGGTCCGATTACCTGGAGAACATGTACCGGCTTATCGCCGACATTGACCCGTACCATCCGGTGATTGTCACCAATGACACTCTCGATGGCATCGTGACCCACGGCTACCGCTGCTCCGACATCCTCAGCCCAGACCCGTACTCCTCTAACCTGGACTACGTGCCCAACTTCATGAAGCGCTGCCGCGAAGTCCTGCGTCCGGGCCAGACCATCATGCTCACCCCGTGGCATTCGTCTTCCCAGACCCACACCACCGCGGACTATGGCACCGCACCGCCATACCCGTACCGGGTGATGCGCAACCAGATGCTGGTTGCCCTCACTTTCGGGGCGCGGGGCTGGACCGGGTACACAAGCCCCTTCTTCATGCCCGAGATCGAACTGCGCTACGGTCTTCCGCCAATCTGGCGCGAGATCCGATTCCTGGAGCCCGCGCTGGCCGCTCCTGCCCCCGCCGAGCCGCTGCAGATCGAGACTGAGGGCGAACTTGCCTCCTGGATTCGCTCCACCGGCGGACACGTCTACCTGGTAGTCGTCAACCACAAGCCCGGCGACCGTTCCGCAACCATCAGCCACCCGCTGCTGAACGGTTTGAGCAGTCTGCAGGTCATGTCCGAAGGCCGCTCCGTTGCGGTTGCGGAGGGGAAATTCACTGACCGGTTCGCCGAAGGTGACGCGCACATCTACACCACCGACCCGGCAGCGGCCGACTTCACCCCCACCGCCGAAGTCGAGCAGGAACTGGCCCGCCGCAAGCGGGAGAGCATCCAGCCCGGCAATCTCCTCCACGAGAGCCGGGGCACCCGCGCATCCGCAAGCAAGGGCTATTACGCCCCGTGGTTCGACCAGTACTACTACTACGCGATCAACGGGATCACCGATGACATGGGCTGGGCTGCGACCCACGCCGGCGCCGATCCCGCGTGGCTCGAACTCACCCTCCCCGAGCCCGCGCAAATCGGCCGCGTGGTCATCCACACGCCCAACCTTAAAGACTACGATCTGCGCTTCCAGGGACCGGATGGCCAGGTGTCCGAAGCGCAGATCCGGGGCAACGAGGAGACGGTCGCGGTTCACCGGTTCGACCCTCCAGTGCCCTGCCTGAAGCTCCGCATCACCGCGATCTCGGCCCGCAACGTGCCCGGTGCGTCGGCACGACAGGTCAGCGAGATTGAGGCCTACGGCGACCCCGGCGAGGGGCCCATCACCCCGCTCGTGACCACCTCGGCGGACGTCCAACTTCCCGACAGCCCGATACCCGACGCGGATGCGGTCGAAACCAATGCTCTGTGGGCCGATGACTTCACCGACTTCAACCCCCGGGACAAGTTCGCCTGGGATGGCAAGGACGAGTGGGTGGTGGATCCCGCGAAGCACACCGCCACTCCCCTGCCCGGCGGCGGCATCAAGTGCCGAAGCATCGAGGGCGGCTCGGGGATGGCCCGCATCTTCCCGTATGACCCCGCGTACCGATTCTTCCAGGTGAACCTGCGGGACATCGAAGGTACCGGATACCGCTTCGTGAACGTGGGTTTCAGTTCGTCCTCCGGCAAACCCGGCTACCGCGGGGCCATCAACACCTCGCGGCCGGGCATCTACACCGTGGATACCCACTACATCAATGAAGCGTACCGCACGGGCGCCGAGAAGACCTGTTTCGTGCGCACATACCAGGCCCAGGTCGACGTGACCTTCGACTGGTTCCGGCTGGTGCAGCGCCCGCTCAACGGCCTCGCGGTGATGATGGCCGACGGCTCGCCCTTGCCCGAAGCACTTGAGCGCGGCGACCAGGTCATGTTCCACCTAATCCTCGAAGACCCGGCGACAGATGTCGCGGTGGATGTCCTCGCCAACAGCATGTACTCGCCCCTGCAGATCAACGGCCAGCCTTATGTGCAGCTTTTCCGCATGACTCCCGACGGCCGGGAGTGGGGAGCCGTGGTCACCCTTGGTGAAGGCACCACGCCCTTCGACCAGACGAAGGCCGGCTACCCGGTGGTCTTCCGCGCCCGCATTGTGGGCGGCTCAATCGCCGAGACCTACGCGTCCGCATCCGTCAGCATTCACTGATTCATCCCCTCACGGAGGCAATACATGAGACTCGCGCTCACACTCGCTGTGTGTCTACTGCCGCTTGCGGTCTTCGCGCAGCCCGGCAATCTCATCACCAACGGCGACTTCGCCAACGGCACCGCGGGATGGTCCATTCCCTCCGGTGGCAGGGGCTCCGCGCGGCTTGTTGACTGCGACCTGCCCGGCCTGCCGAAGGCGATCCAGGTCGTCGCCAAGCCCGAACCGGGCGACAGTCCCTGGGCCGTGACGCTGCATACGCCGCTGCAGGCCTTCCTGGACGAGGGCCAGCCCCTCACAATTAAGCTCTGGGCGCGCAGCCCGGAGAGAGCCCCGACTGCCGTGTTCCTCGAACAGGCGGGCGAACCGTATGCGAAGTCGGTCTACGGGAAGATGGAACTCACCCCCGACTGGCGCGAGTTCGAGTTCGAGGGCAAGAGCCTCCAGGCATTCAGTCCCGGCGAAGCCCATCTCGGATTCCACCTCGCCCACGCGTCGGGGACCATCGAGCTCGCCGGCATACGCCTTCTGACCAGCGCTCAGACCTCACAAGGGGAGAGACCCACGATGAATGAACCCGCCAGCATCATCGAGAACGGCGACTTCAGCCAGCCCCTCCAAGGCAACTGGCCCACCGGTGGAACCGACCGGCTGAGTGTGGAGATCATCGACGTTGATGTCCCCGGCTACACCCGCGGGGTGCGCCTGATCAGCACGCCGCCGGAGAGTGCAAACGCGTGGGATGTCCAGTTCGGTCAGACCTGCCGCGGCTATGTCTACCCCGGCGATGCCGTGTACTTCCGGGCCTGGCTCCGCAGCCCGGACAACTGCCCGGTGACTTTCATTTACGAACTCAACCGCCCACCCCACAGCAAACACATCAGCCAAATGGTCCGCCTGTCGCCCGAGTGGAGGGAGTACCGGTTCGTGGGCAGACCCGACCGGGGCTACCGTCCCGGAGATTCCCGGGTCTCCTTCTTCCTGGGCAATGCAAAGGGCATCGTGGAAGTGGCCGGGGTGAGGGTAGAGAACTTCGGCCCCGCGCCGGACACCGCTTTCACCCAGACCATCGACTACTGGGGCGGCAGGGCGCACCCCGACGACTGGCGCGAACCCGCCCTCCAGCGCATAGAGCAACTGCGCAAGGGCGACCTGCGCATCACCGTGACCGACCCCGCCGGGAACCCCGTGCCCGACGCCGTAGTAAAGATCGAGCAGCTGCGCCACGCTTTCCGTTTCGGCACCGCAGCCCCCGCGGGCCGATTCTTGGACCAGACCAACCCGGACAACCTGCGCTTCCAGCAGGAAGTGGAGCGCCTATACAACACGGTCACTTTCGAGAATGACCTGAAGTGGCCCGCGATGAGCGACGGGAACACCGAGCGTGTTGAGCGCGCCATCGACTGGCTCCACCAGCGGGGTATCCAGGTGCGTGGTCACTGCCTGCTGTGGGGCTCATTCCAGCACCTGCACGCGTCAATTCGCGATCTGCGCGGCCCGGAACTCCTCGAGGCGTGTAAGGCCCACGTAACCGACTACGCCAGGCGCTTCGACGGCAAACTCTACCTGTGGGACGTGGTGAACGAGGCCGGAAGCAATGTGGAGGTCTGGAACAACATCGGCTGGGAGGCCTTCCCGGACTCC
>JAGPGE010000609.1 GCA_018056145.1 Armatimonadota bacterium | reverse complement strand
CCTGGAGGCTGCCGACAAGGACTTCAAGGTCGGCGACGTCGTGACATACGGGCAGGGCGGCGCGGCTGGGATGGCCGAGGAGACCACAAAGCAGCTGGCGCAGACCATCGCGCAGGCAGTCGGTGAGCCGTACAACGTCTGGATGCTGAAGCCTGGGAAGGTCGTGGTTGAGGGCGTGGCTCCCGACGAGGCAGCGATGAGCCGGCTGAACACGCTCCTGCAAGCCTGGGCTGAGGAAGTCAGCGTCATCAACCTTGCCACGGTGGCGCCGACGCCCACCGTTCCGCTGGTTGCCCGCGCCGAGTCGCTGCGGGCCCTGCTGGGCGAGCTGTACCAGGTGCGTTCCCTCCAGGGCAAGGCTATCGTGGTCGAGGCCACGGTTCCGACCGAGTCAGAGGCGACGCGTGCCAGAGCGATCATGGCGGCGATGGGCACCGACGTGCCGCTGGTGGACCTGGTCACCGTGGCGGACCCGGCGAAGCGCCAGGTGCTCGCCCACGTCAAGGTGCTGGACATCAACCGGGGCTTTCTCAAGCAGGTCGGCATCAACTGGGGGCAGCTGACTGGTGAGACGGGAGAGTTCACCTTCGCTGACCAGCCCTTCCTGGTCAAAGTGCAGGAGGGTGTGGACTTCATCAACACTCTGGGCGTGAACGTGAGCGCCCTGAAGCAAGGCGACGTGGCGCGGATTCTCGCCGAGCCCAACCTGGTCGTGAATGAGGGCGAGAGCGCGAACATGGTTGTTGGTGGCGAGGTGCCCATTCCCGTGCCGCAGCTCGGCACCGGGGCGACGTCCATCACGGTCCAGTACAAGGAGTACGGCGTGGTCCTGCGCCTGAAGCCGGAGATCATGCCGGACGGGAAGTCGCTGCGCCTGGAAGTGGAGCCGGAGGTCAGCTCCATCGACCCGGCGACCCAGGTGAGCATCGGCGGGATCTCGATCCCGGCATTCCGCACACGGAAGGCCAAGACGGTGGTGAACATGCCGGACGGCGCCACACTGGTCATCGGCGGCCTTCTGCAGCATGATCAGACCCGCGTGGTGCGCGAGATTCCGGTTCTGAGCAAGCTCCCGATCATCGGCGAGCTGTTCAAGAGCAAGGAGTGGCGTCAGGGCTTCAGCGAGCTGGTCATCCTGGTGACGCCTGAGATCCTGCACACTGTCAAGCCCGAACACGCGGAGCCTGCAAGCAACTGACACTTTGGTGCGCCGGGCAGATGTGGCCGGCGGGGCATCTGTGAGGGGCGAAGGAGCGCTGGAAATTGATACGCATAGTGGTGACTGAAGCGAGTCTCGGCCTGGTCGACAGCCTCCGGCGATACTTGGCCTCGAGCACCGAGCACGAAATCGTGGGGTACGCCCGGGATGGCCTCGAGGCCGCCCAGCTTGCGGTGCAGCTGGCCCCCGATGTGCTCATCGTTCACGAAGCACTGCCCGAGCTTTCCGGCTTCCGCGTGGCCGAACTGGTCAGCGCCGCGGCTCCGCAGGTCGCCGTGCTCCTGCTGCTGCAGGACGAGTCGCCCGATCGCCTGCGCCGCGCCATGGCCGCCGGTGCCCGCGGCGTGGCCCCCGAGAATGCTTCGCCGGAGCGTCTCACGGACACGATTGCGCAGGTCGCGACACTCAAGGAGATCCGGCAGGAGCCTGAGTTCCCTCTGGTGACCGATCCCGAGCGGATGCCGATCAGCATCGCGGTTACATCCACACGGGGCGGCGCAGGGAAGACCACACTCGCCGTGAACTTGGCGGTCGCCTTCGCGAACCGTTTCCCCGATCAGGTCGTTCTAGTTGACTGCCACAGCCAGTTCAGCGATGCGGCGGTGGCGCTCAACCTGTCACCCCATGACAGCATCGTCGACCTGGCGTCTTTCGAGGAGCTTGACCCTGAACTGGTCAAGACTCACCTCACAGTCCACGGGCCATCCCGCCTGCGGCTTCTCGCGGCTCCAGAGCTGCCTCTGGATGAGGAGGCCGATCTGGGACGGCTGAACGTGCACTTCATGGCTTCACTGATTGGCCACCTCCGCAGGTCGTACCGGTTCGTCTTTTTCGATCTGCCGCCGCTGGTGTGGCCGACAAGCGAGTACATTCTGTCTCGCTGCCAGGAGGTCATTATCGTCACAACCTTGTTCGACCTGGCCGCGATTCGCAATGCGCGTTCCCTTGTCGCACTGGCGAGGGGCGCCGTGGGTGACAAGGAGCGCGTGAAGCTTGTCCTGAACCGATTCCCGTTCCGGGGCGACTTCAGTGTGCAGGACCTCGAAGAGACGGCCGGGCAGAAGGTCTTCCACCAGTTGCCCGATGACCCGGAGACTGCAAGGGGCGCCTTCAACAAGGGCATTCCGGTGATCACTGATTCGCCGGGCTCGGGGCTGAGCCGGGCCCTGGTTGGGCTCGCAGACAAGCTGCAGGCGCAGTTCGCCGGAACGGAGCGGAGACGGTAGAACGCTGGATTCTGCGCTGCCGGGCAGCGTTACGGGCAGGACGCAGCACACACTGAAAACCAGTCCAGCAATGGCGCCCGGTTGCATCGCCGCTGGCCAGGGAATCTCCGATGGAGAGCCTGCAGTTGCGCCTGCCGGGCGCCGCCGAATCGGGAACTACAGCGACGACGTGCAAGAGCCCCGGCCTCGGTGGGCTCGTACTGCGACAATCGACGCGGACCTCGCGCCATGAGGGGAGTTCGCAAAGTGTTGCCACAACCCAGACCACAGGCTAGGCCGGCCAGGGCGGAAGCGATGGCTACGCCCGTGTCGCAGATGGCCGAAGTGCGCACGAAGGTCCATCAGAAGCTGCTGCGAGAGACGGAGTTCTCGGTGCTGCAGCGGATGACGGAAGCCCAGTTGCTGGAGCGGATTCAGTACCTGACTGACGTGGTTGCCGATGAACTCGGCATCTCCCTTTCGGCCAAGGCAAGGGATCAGCTCCAGCAGGACGTGCGCAATGAGGTCATCGGTTTCGGGCCCATCCAGAATTTCCTGGATGACCCAACAGTCAGCGAGATCATGATCAACGGCCCGAACTCGATCTTCGTGGAACGCGACGGGCGAATCACACGCACGGATGCGGTCTTTGTGGACAACGGCCACGTCATGCGGATCATCGAGAAGATCATTGCCCCACTCGGCCGCCGCCTGGACGAGGCCAGCCCGATGGTGGACGCTCGCCTCCCCGATGGCTCGCGCGTCAACGCCATCATTCCGCCGCTCTCCATCATCGGCCCCGTGGTCACGATCCGCAAGTTCAGCGCCGATCCCTTGGCGCCGGAGGACCTGGTGGCCTTCGGCACGCTCTCTGAGAAGATGCGCATCTTCCTTGAAGCCTGTGTGAAGGCGCGCCTCAATATTCTGGTAAGTGGTGGAACTGGCAGCGGGAAGACAACCACGCTCAACGCTCTTTCGTCGTTCATCCCGGAAGACGAGCGCATCGTCACCTGCGAGGACGCGGCGGAACTGCAGTTGCAGCAGCCCCACGTCGTCCCGCTGGAAAGCCGCCCGCCGAACATCGAGGGCAAGGGCGAGATCACTATCCGCCAGCTCGTGAAGAACTGCCTGCGCATGCGCCCAGACCGAATCATCGTTGGGGAGTGTCGCGGTGGCGAGGCGTTGGACATGCTGCAAGCCATGAACACCGGCCACGACGGCTCGCTGACCACGCTCCACGCCAACTCGCCGCGCGATACGCTGGCGCGTCTCGAGACCCTCGTGCTCATGGCCGGCACAGAACTGCCGGTCAAGGCGATCCGCGAGCAGATCACCTCCGCCATCGACCTGGTGGTTCAGCAGACCCGCCTGCGCGATGGGAGCCGCAGGATCTCGCACATAACCGAAGTGCAGCGCATGGAGGGCGAGAGCATCGTCTTGGAG
>JAGPGE010000608.1 GCA_018056145.1 Armatimonadota bacterium | reverse complement strand
TCATGGTCGCCGGACGCAGTGGCGCCCCTCCGAAGCGGTGGCGCCCGGCAGATCTGAAGCGGCCGTCTTCCCCCTCACCGCGAATGCGCGATGTTCCAGACCTTCTTCGCCGTGTTGTACATTGTATGCAGGTTCGGGCCCTTGGCCTCCCGCGGAATGCACTCGCCGGAATTGAGGATCATCCCGCCCGAGGCCGCAAGTCTCACAAGTCTGTCCGTCTCCGCCGCCACCTGCGAGGCGCTCCCCAATTGCAGCAGCCCGATGGGGTCCACATTGCCCATGATCGCCACATTGGGCAGTTCGGGTTTTGCCTTCGCCATGTCCATCCCGGGCCCGATGCTCAGCACCGATGGCTCCGTCAGTGCCTGCGCCTTGAGGCCCTCCAGGTTCTCTTCGCTGTTGTGCAGGAACACGAAAGCCCCCGCTTCCTTGAAGGCCCGGGTCACCCGCAGGCACGGCTCAAGCGCCCATTCCTCGAACTGCCGCGGGCTCATGAGATGCGTGGACGCGTTGCAGTCGCCAAGCCAGAGCGCGTGGGCGCCGGCCTCGATCTGCGCAAGACCCACGCTGAGCGCGAGTTCCTCGGTGAACTTCATCGCATCGCGGACCAGCTGCGGGTCATCCATCATCATCATGTAGGTCTCGGCCATTCCGAAGATGAGCGTCACCGCCGAGAACGGCGCGCCGATCCGCCCGGTGACGCAGGCATTGTCGCCTGCCGCGGACCGCAGCCCATGAATCGCCTCAAGCAGCATGGGCAGCCGGGCATCCCGCGTTGCATCGGGCACCTTCAGGCCCGACAGCGTCCCGCGGTCGAAGGGCAGGAAGCCGCAGACCGCCGGGACGATGTCTTGCCCCGCCTGCACCCCCACGCCAAGCGGCTCGAACTCCAGCGTGTCGTCCACGTGCAGCCAGAACCAGTCCCAGCCGAACCTCTCGCGCACCAGAAGCTGGGTCTCCACAATGGTCTCCGAGTCTCGGATGTACTCCTCATAGTGCAAGTCGGCGTAGTGGGCGTCGAACTCCTGGGACAGCGCGAAGACCGGCAGGTCCTGGGGGACCTCGAGGTTCACGCATGCCTGGATGTTCTCGATGAGGGTCATTGGTGGGGGCTCCTTTGGCGGTTGTGCGGCTGTCCATCGGCACGGCTTGGTTCAGTGCTTCCCGTCTTCGTCATCCCTGTCCGGCGGTCCCGCCGCCGGTCCGCTGTCGATCCGTCACGTGGGTATGCCAAGACGCGGCAGGATGATCCACTGCAGGATCAACCATATCAGGAAGATGCCGCCGAATGCGAGCAGGGGTATCCAGGTATCCATGCCGTGCCACCTCACTTTCGCGCTGGGGCGCATTCCTCCCCCCCCATACCGTTTCATTTCTCCGCAAGCCCTGCTCCATCCTGCCCCTTGCCTTTGCACCTTGGCGCATGAATTCGTATCATGTCAGCGTGCATCAGCAATCACTTGGAGGCCCAACCATGCTCCGCACAGTCCTCGCCACTTCCCTGCTGGCCGTCGCCGCGCCACTGTGCGCGCAGATCAGCCCTTTCGGCATCTGCTCTCACCTCCACGCAGGCAATGAGCACCGGGACCACGACACCCAGCTTGCCATGATGGACACCGCGGGCATCCGGGTCGCCCGCGCCGACTTCTCCTGGGGTTACTTCGAGCCTGACAATGACGACTGGCGTTTCGAGGTCTACGATACTATCGTCGCCGCCTCGAAGAAGCACAATGTCACGATCCTGCCCATCCTGTGCTACAACGTGGACTGGGCATTCCCCGCCCACGAGCATCTGGATGACTGGTGCGACTACGTCCGCACCGTAGTCACACGCTACAAGGGTGACCTCAAGTACTGGGAGGTCTGGAACGAGCCGAACATCGGCTTCTGGAAGCCCAGCCCCGATCCGGCCCAGTACACCGAGTTGCTCAAGGCCACTTACACGACCATCAAAGAGATCGACCCGAGCCTCATCGTGCTATACGGTGGCACCGCGGGCATCCCCTTCGAGTTCATCCGCAAGAGTTTCGAGCTGGGTGCGCATGATTACTTCGACGTCATGGCCGTCCACCCGTACCGCTACCCGCAGGCGCCGGAACAGGCGCAGATCACGACCGACCTGCAGAAGACCTGGGCGCTGCTCGAAGAGTTCGGCGGCCGCAAGCCCATGTGGATCACGGAATTCGGCTGGCCCACCCACATCACTCCCTCCGCGGACCCGGCCTTCTTCGCCCAACTCATCCGCTACTGCGCGAAGCTCCGGTTCCCCGAGACCCAGGCCTTCAAGGTCGCCGTCCTGCACGCTCCCGGCGTGCCCGGCTTCGGCACACTTGGGCCGGCGGTGAACGAGGCGCTCAACAGGCTCGAGGGCTTCACCAGCCGCCTTGCAGGACTCGACGAGCTGCCCGACATGGACCCAAAGGACACCCAGGTCTTAGTCATGCCCACCGGCGAGCACTACCCGGCGGATGATTTCCCGGCCATGCTGGCGTATGTGAAGAACGGGGGGCTACTGGCGCATCTCGGCGGCGTTCCTTTCTACTACGCCCAGCGCAAGGAAAACGGCGAGTGGAAGGGACCCCATGCCGGGGAGGCCGCGCGGGGGCCGTTGCATGTGGGCTGGAAGGCCTGGTGGACCGAGGAAGGCCTGCCCGAGGAATCCGGCGACACCCGCCTGCTTGCGCCCGAAGACTCCGGCATCATCCTGCCGCCAAATGTGAAGAGCACCCGCTGGCTCACCGATGCCCGGCTCCAGGGCAATGACAAGTTCGTGCCCCTACTCGCCGCTTACAATGGCGACAAACTCACCGGTTACCCCGTGGCCCTGTATCTGTACGACAGCGACCTCAAGGGCGCCTTCCTGGGCACGATCCTCGATACCGGCAGCCGCGGGGTCACCGAAGACACCCAGGCGCTGTACCTGCCCCGCGCTTACATGCTCACCCTCGGCGAGGGCCTGGAGCATGTCATGTGGTATGAGTTCCGTGACGGAGGCGACGACGCGACCTACAACGAGCACCGTTTCGGCATTGTCCGCAATGACCTCACGCCCAAGCCCGCCTACCGCTCCATGCAGGTCATGACGCAAGCCCTGGGCGCGGGCAAGTTCATCGAGAAGCTCGATCTGGGCGAGGGCAACTACGGCTACGTCTTCGATGCCGGGCAGTCCCACACCCTGGCCCTGTGGCGCGCCGAGGGCACCCAGCGGGTGCGCCTGCGCGTGACTGGCGCGAATCTGACAGCCTGCGACTACCAGGGCAACGCCGTCTCCCTGCGCGTGGATGAGGGCGAGACCGAGGTCGAGATCAGCCCGACAGTCATCTACATCACCGGACTGGAGACCGTTGAGGCGCCCTGATCTGGCGACAGTCGGAGGGGAGATGCTGCCGTTTTCGGCCAATAGTGGACCTTCGCCACCCGCGCCTCGCGAGACAATCGCGCGGGGCGCGGGTGAGATGACCCAAGACCTTTCTGGAGCCCCCCAACCCATGACCCCGCGCGAGCGAATCCTTGCCGCTATCGAGTTCAAAGGGCCGGACCGCTGCCCCATTCAGCACTACATCTTCCCCGGCGCATTGTGGAAGCACGGGCAGAAGCTCCTCGATCTCACCGAAAAGTACCCCGATGACTTCGGCAATGCCGCCATCAAGGCCAATCTCAACGCACCGCGCGAAGAAGGCCAGACTGAGAACGATATCGTGGAATGGACCGATGCCTGGGGCACCGTCTGGCGCAGGCTGCGCGGTTACACCTCGGGCGAAGTGCTGCGTCCGGCCATTCCGGACTGGGACGCCTGGAAGACATACGAGTTCCCGCCGCTGCCCCAGGACGAGCATTTCGAGAACTTCGCGGCGCAGGTGAAGCAGCGGCATC
>JAGPGE010000607.1 GCA_018056145.1 Armatimonadota bacterium | reverse complement strand
CCTGATGTTCGACGGAGAGGGCGGAAGCTCCGAGGAAGTAATGCCCGGAGGCGCGGGCAACACTTTCTCCTGCTCGGTGGAAATGCGCACCGAGGACATCCAGGGGCAGGGATACGCCTACGCCGCCATCTACCAGCTTAACGCCGCGGGCGACTGGGTGGAGTTCAAGGATTTCGCTCAGGTGCGGGGGACGCAGGACTGGACACGCTACGACTACACCTTCAGCCTGGTTCCCGGAGCGGAGATGATCTCGGTGCGCTGCGGGATATACGCGGCTGGGGGCAAGGCGTGGTTCGACAACTGGACTCTGGTCGCCGGCCCACGTGCTTTCGGCTTCGGTGAAGTGAGCGCGGGTGCCGCAGGCGCGCGGCGCGAGAATGCCATCGCGATCCTGCGCCAGCCGGACATGCCGGTGAGAGGCGCGGCATCCTCGCCCGCGCGGCTCGGGCAGCTTCTGTCCGGCAGCGGCTTCACCGTCAGCTTCCTGGACGCTGAGCAACTCGCCTCACCCGCGCAACTGAACTCCGAGCAGTTCGGGATCGTTGTGTTGCCGTACGGCCAGTCCTTCCCGGCGAAGGCGCGGGAGAACTTCACCCGCTTCCTGCGCTCCGGCGGGCACTTCATCTCCACGGGCGGATATGCCTTCGAGAATCTGCTGGTCAGAGATGGCGATACCTGGCTGCCCGAGGCGCAAGCCCTCAACAAGGCCCTCGAGGAGGCGCTGGGCAGGTCCGTGCTGCCCGACGGCGGCTTCGAGAGCTCACGGGACGCGCCTGTCGGCGGCATGGAACTTGACGGCAAGTGGCGGCGGGACGGGGACGTGTGCACCATCTCCGACGAGAACCCGCGCGAAGGCGCCTTCTGCGCGAAGATAGCAGTGACCCCGCAGGAGCCCCGCGAAGACCGCTGGTACCTGGACATCGCTCCGAAGCGCGGGGCACGGTACCGGGTGAGCGGTTGGGTGCGGACGGAAGAGGTGCAGCCACTGGGCAACGGTTTCGCGTACCTCGCCCTGTACGAATACGGCGACGCGAACAAGCTGGGGAAGTGGAAGGACTTCGCGGTGGTGCGCGGGACCACGGACTGGCAGCAGTTCCAGTATGACTTCTCTCCCGCCGCGAGCACCACGCGCCTGCACCTGAAAGCCGGACTGTACCGGGCCACCGGAACCGCGTGGTTCGACGACATCCGCCTTGCTGACATCACCGGCACCGACCCGCGCCCGATGAACACCAGCACCGGAGACCCCAAAGACGGGCTGCAGCTTGCGCCCTCGCAGATCGGCGTGTTCGACGCCAGTTACCCGCTGCGCCGGGCGAGTGAACTGCGCGCCGGGCAGGAGCAGTTCATCGTCGAGCCCGAGTGCAGAATGCGGGGCGAGATGAGCGGCTGGGTTGCCGCAGGGGTGCAGGGCTACGACAACGCACGCTGGGTCGAGCTTCTCGACTCTCGCGACCGGTTCGGGCGCAAGCGCGGCGCCGCCGGTGCGCTCATGGTCAACTACAACGGCTTCTACGCCGGCTCCATGTGGGGCTATTTCGGCGTCGAAAACCGCGACCTGTTCGACGGCGCCAGCCCCGAACTTGACCGTGCGCTGGTGAAACTGGCGCGGTTCATGTCCCAGGGCCTGTTCCTGCACAACCTGCGCACCGACCTGGCTTCGTACAAAGACGGCGAGCCGGTGAAGCTGTCCGTCGAGACTGAGAACTGGGGCGGAAATGCACAAGATTGCCGCGTCGTTTTCCGCCTGGAGCCCCAGGGCAGCGGCGAAGCGCAGGAACTCGAGGCCACGCTCACCGTGGGGCCGGGAGAGAGTGGGAAAGCGGAAGCCACCTTCGCGCCGGAAACATTCGCCGCGGACCTGTACCGCATCACCGCGACGCTGATCACAGGAGATGCCCCGGTGGACCGCATGGTGGGCGGGTTCATCGTGCAGCGCGACACGGTGGCCGCGAGCGGACCCGAACTGCGCTTCCATGACAACTACTTTCACCTCAATGGCGAGCCGATCTTTCTCTTCGGCAGCGACACCTACGCATACACCTACAACTCGGCCCACGAGAACCCGTACGCGTGGATGCAAGAGCACACCGCCGCCCGGGACTACGGGTTCGAAGTCTATGAGAACTTGCAGTTTAGCCGCCCCGGCTGGGTGTTCCGGCCCGAAGATTGGCGGCAGTTCGAGGGCATGGCTCAGTCCTGCCAGCGCGCGGGCCTGGTGTTCATGCCCTGCCAGCTTGTGGGGCACAATGTGGCCATCAGCGAGGAAGACCTCGAAAAGCAGGCGCTCCAGTGCGAAGCCTACGGGGAGACCATGCGCAAGTACCCCGGCCTCCTGTACTACCTGAACGGCGATTTCTTTATGAAGTTCGACGACACCGAAGCCCTGAAGAGACTTTGGAACCAGTGGCTCGCGGACAAGTACGGCTCGGCGGACGCGCTCAGGGCAAGCTGGGGCGATGAGGTCTACGGCGACTGGGGCGAGTTGCGTTTTCCGCCGCCCGCGCCGGGAGGATGGGGCAGCGTGCGGGAGTGTGACCGCATGCGGTTCGAGGTCTGGCTCACGAAGCGCTGGGTGGAGCGCCACGTAAAGGCGGTGCGAGGCAAGGACACCGATCACCCGATCACCTCTGAGTACTACCAGCGCCCCTACGGCGGTTTGGACCTCATCCTCACCATCGACGGGCAGGATGCCTCGAACATCGGCTACTTCGACCGGCCTTACGAGGACGTGAACAAGCTGCCGCTCACGCTGCGGCTCATCGACCTGCGCATGCGGGGCAAGTCCCTGGGGCTGGGCGAGTATGGGGTGAAGACCCATCCCGCGTGGACCATCGACAACGGCGCCGGGGGCTATCACCCAGTGCGCACCGAGGAGGAGCAAAAGCGGCTGTTCATGGCGGTTGCCCACTACGGATTCGGCATGGGCGGCTGCAAGGTGCAGAACTGGTGCCTGCGCGACGCCAGCGAATGGGTCTTCCCCTGGGGCGTCCTCTACCCCAACGGCTATCTGCCCAAGGACGTGGCGTACTGGCACCGCAACCTGTCCCTGGTTCTGCGCCACCTGCGGCCGGTGTACCAGGCACCCGAAGTCGCGGTGCTGCTCCCGGACAACCTGCGCCTGGGTTCCCACGCTCAGGTGGGTGTCGAGGTGGCCCACAACGCCTTCCGCGCCCTGCTGTCACTGAAGACCGAGTTCAACGTGATCAACGAGCACCATGTCGACGCTCTCGGCGCCGACACGAAGGTGCTCCTCTGGCCCTCGCCCTTCTGCCCCGATGATGCGGCTTACGAGAAAGTGCTGAACTGGGTGGGCGCGGGAGGACGCCTCCTGGTCACCGGCGACCTGTCCCTTAACTGGGACCGCAAGCGGACCCGGCAGAGGAGGCTCGAAGAGCTCTGCGGGGTAGAGTTCGTGCGCGAGGTCTATCTGCCGCCCAACCGTGATGCGCAGCCGGGGCAGGGGCTGCGCGGGCTGCCGGAGGACTGGCAGGCGAAGCCGTGTGTCGCGGTGCGCAGCGCTGGGGCGACGGAACTGGTCACCACCGAGACGGGCGATCCGGTGGTCTTCACGAATCAGGTCGGCGCCGGAATGGTCTACTACTGCACCGATCCGCTGGAGCTTGGCGCGCCGGACGCGGTCTTCGAGCAACTGCGGGCGCTGTACTGCGTGGCTGTCAGGGGTTCCGGGCCTCCCGAGCCCTGGGATGGGGTGCACATCGCGCGCCAGCCCCTGCGTTCCGGCGGCCAATTCGTGATGGCCTTCAACACCGAGATGCCGCCGGGCGCGAAGCAGGTTACTCTCCCCGCCGGAGACGCCGATGTGCAGGTTCGGCTGGCCAATCGCTACCCGGCATTCACCGCGACAAGGGGCGAG
>JAGPGE010000606.1 GCA_018056145.1 Armatimonadota bacterium | reverse complement strand
ATTGCCGGTGTCACTGCGCACCGTGGCCCAGTCCGCGTCGTCAAGATCCGCCGCGAACCAGTTGCCCGCGACGCCTTTCTCCTCCGGGTCCTTCGCGAACTTCCACTCGTTGCTCAGTTCCCAGTTCCTCCAGTCATCCTTGCCGATGCTCGCTACCTGTTCGAGAATTCCCACCTCCGCGCGCCAGGTCTTGATTTTGCTCTCCACGTCCGGCGGCCCCTCGGCAATATGGGTCATCCCGACACGCTTCGTGATGGTCTCGAAGCGGTCCACCAGACCGGGGTACGCCGCGCCGGTCTCCGCCGGCCCGCGCATGATCTGCACGTAGATGATGGGCAGGCGCTCCAGTTCCACCCGGTGCAAGATCTCCTCGTTCTCCGCGAGGGCTTCGGCCTCGTCGAACAGCTCGTTGGCGCGGGTCAGAAAATCGTCGGACAGGAACGGGGAGCGCATGTCGTACCGGATGCCGCCCTCGGGGGCCTTCATGCTCTCCTCATGCACCCGCGCGGTCTCCTGAAGCAGATTGTAGTAGTCCGCGACCGCCGGGGCAGCCTTGCCGTAGTAGCCGTACACGAAGTCGTGCATGAGCGCGTCCGTGTCCAGCGAGGGGTCCCACAGTTGCTTGGCGTACACCCAGCAGCGCATCAGTTCCCGCTCGCCGCCTGGGCTCTGGTAAGCGCCTTGCAGCATGACGCCGGTGCAGTTGTGTTCCACGAAGTTGCGAATGTTGTCTGCTACCGCGTGCATGTTGGGCATCGGGGCGCAGTAGTGGCTGAAGTTCACGACGTAATCCCAGATATGGATGCGGTTGTGAATCTTCGCCCAGCCTTCCAGAGCAGGCTGGAATACCTCGCTCTCCCGCGCGGGTCGAAAGGGCCGGGACCACATGCAGCGGTCAGTGCACAGGCGGATCGCCACATTGTGCCTGGGCCGGATGGTCTTCGGCGGCAGGTAGGTTTCAAGATACGCCAGCGTGGAGACCGTCACATCGGGGCGCTCTTTTTCAATGCCCTCCGCAACCGCGTTCACGAAATGCAGCAGGCTGCCGGCGTCCGAACCCTCGGCCTTGTCGATCGCCAAGCATTTCTCGCACACACAGGAGCCGCCGCCGTCATTCTTGGAGACGCTGATGACCACGCCCTTGGGCCGGTCTTTCAGAATCGCCAGCGCGGTCTCCGTGGCAACCCGGATCGTGTCCTCATTGGTGTGGCAGACCTGCCGCGCGGTGCGCGTCCCGTCGGCGTTCTGCATGAACATCTCCGGGTGATCCTTGAAGTACTTGCCCGGCGGCACCAGTTCATTGTAGGTGTGCACGAACCGCGCGTACTGCACGTGTCCGCCCCATTCCTCGGGAACCGGGGCAGACGGGGCATTGGTGCGGTTGCGAAGGGACCACTCGCCGTTGAAGGCATCATGGTAGAAGGGGTCGCGGATGGTGAGCTTCGGGACGAAAACCCGCGGAACCGGGCGCACCTTGAGCGTCGGCCGGTGGAGGACACGCGTGGCCGACTTCGTGTACCACCGGCACCCCAGATCCTCTTCGAGGAAGGCGAAGACCGCATTGATCGGCCCGCGTCCCGATCCTCCGCGGAGAAAGAGCTTGGCGGCGTCCACGGAAAGACTGTAACCCTCCTGCTTCAGGTCCCACCCAGCGAACGAGGGAATCCCGGCGCCCCGGCTTGTGTTGCCCACGCAGATCTCGTGGTCCTGGGCCGGGTTGCTGTCCTCAACCACCGCATACTCCGCGCCGGTCATCGCGTTGAGCCAATGGGAGAGTTCCTGGGCGGCCTTCAGTTCCGCGCCGGTCTCTTGCTCCGGGATCACGATGACATAGTCCGTCTGCCCGTCTTTCGCGAGAGTCAGTTCCGGCCCCGGTTCGCCCCTGGGCTTGAGCGCATTGCGCCAGTGCTGGTCACCGGGAAGGTCCGCCCAAGACGCGGTTGCCAATACCAGCATCAGAAGAGCGACCATCAGTGCGGCGTGGGGAAGACTCATCAGATTGCCACCTGCTTTCCGGGAGTCGTGCTCCCGATCTGTTGCGCACGCTGTCAACCGCATTCGCCGCCAAGGATCCGGCGGCCGTCTCGTTCGACGCAGTTGTCTGCCCCGCACGCCGTCTGCAACCTTTGTCTTGTCTCTTACCGTTTCCCCGCCTACCGCCTACATCCCTCCGAAGGTCCGCTGGGCATTCCGGCGAATGTTCACTTCGGACGGTCCAGATAGCGAACACTTGTTGGGAGAGGGTGCGATCATGAAGTGGGCGTTCATCGGGCACAATCATCTTGAGGGCGTGGAATCAGACGCGGCTTTCGCTGCGGAACACGGTTTTGCCGGCTTGGAGTACAACTACTGGGGAGACTTCAGGAACCTGACGGAGGAGACCGTTGTGGCCATGCGCGCGGCCCTTGACCGCCACGGGGTTGGCGCTTCAGCCATCGGCCTGTGGGGCTGGAACCACATGTCGCCTGACCCCGAAGTGCGTGCGGAGGCCCACGAGATGCTGGACCGCGCTATCAAGTTCGGCGGGATCCTTGGCGCGGATGTCCTCATCACCGGCGGCGGCGCCATCGAAGGCGCGTCCCTGGAAGAACAGGCGGCGGAGTTCGTAAAGGTCTTCCCGCCCTTCCTGGACAAGGCCGAGCAGGCGGGCATGAGCACCTCCATGTACGCGGTCCACGGCAACAGCTTCTTCACATGCCTGGAGGCGTATGAACTGGTCTGGGAGCACCTGCCGCAGGTGGGGATCAAGTACGATCCGGCCAACTGGTGCCATCACGGCGCGGATTACCTCGAGGTTGCGCGCAAGCACGGGGACAAGGTGGGGTATGTCCACATCAAGGAACACCTGTACATCGACGGCGAACTGGCATCCCAGCCCCCGGCGGGCATGGGCGACATCGCCTTCCCGAAGGTGCTGGCATTCCTGTACGAGCATGGGTATGACGGCTACCTGTCCCTGGAGCCCCACGGGCCTATCTGGTCCCGCGAACCATTCCGGGAGAAGATGCTGCTGATCTCCCGTAGGCACCTTGACCCCTTCGTGGTCTAGCCGTCGCGACTTCGGAAGGAGAGACCGCGTGGCGCACGTGAAACGCCGCGCCGCGCGGTCCAGCATTAACCTCGATGCGTACTGCCCTTCGGGATGAAAAACGCCATGATTCCCGCCGCCACCGGGACCCACACGATCCACCCCAGCGCGTAAGCCACGCCGTACTCGTCCGCCATCCTGCCCACGATCGGCCCCACAAGCCCCGCGATGCCCCACACGCCGCCCATGCCCAGGGACGCCCCGAGACTGGCGCCTTCGGGCAGTAGCTCCTGAGTGTGGGTGATGTTCGTGGCCTCTGCGCCGCGCATGATGAACCCCGCCAGAAACAGCAGTGCGAAGAAAACGTGCAGAGAAGGCAATGCGGCAGCCTGCAGTGCGTAGTACAGCATCGGCGGACTCATCATCAGGCTGATGATAGTGATCCCGCGCCGGCCAAATCTGTCGGAGATGTGCCCGCCGGCGATTCCCCCGATGGCCCCGCCCGCGATGAAGTAGAACCCGGCGTGCCCGCCGGAGACCAGCGCCCGGCCCTGTTCACTGAGCATCAGCGGGATGAAATTGCCGAAGGCAATCACCGTCGCCGACCGCAGGACCATGACCGCCATGAGTGGCGCCAACTGCCCGAGATAGGGGAGAAGGTTCTGCCTCAGGCTGAAAGCCACGGCAGGCTTCGAGATGCGCGCCTCAGCATTCACCCAGACCAGAACCAGCGCGCCCACGATACCCACCGGGGCCGCATATGCCAGCCCCTTCATGCTGCCCGCGAGATCGTGCAGGTACGGGCTGCCGAGGTAACCGAAGGCATACCCGATGGCTCCTCCAGCGCCAAAC
>JAGPGE010000031.1 GCA_018056145.1 Armatimonadota bacterium | reverse complement strand
CACCGTGGGGCCCCGTGTCCTGGACGGCGGACACACCCCACGGCTCAAAATGCGGGATGCGCGCCCTTCAGGGGCGCGATGTGCGCCCTTCAGGTGCGGGATGTGCGCGGCGACCGCAGGCGGTCGCTCCCGGCGCACAGGGCCCCGCACAGGACGTCAAAAGCACCGTGGGGCCCCGTGAGATCGCCCGACCACCGTGGGGCCCCGTGTCCTGGACGGCGGACACACCCCACGGCTGGCGCAGGAGAGCACCTAATTCGATACCACACGCGTCCCCCACGCCTTTGACTTGCCCGCCGCGCCGGTGCTATCATCATCGTATAACCACGTTTTCAACCGACTACCCGTTCGTTCCTGGAGACTCCACCGTGTACCCGTTCGAAATACACTCACACACATCCGAACATTCGGCCTGCTCGGGCATGACCGCACGCGAGTTGATCGCGCGCTGTGCGGAACTCGGCATTGCGGGCCTTGTCGTGACCGACCACCATTACCAGTGGCCGCTGGCTGAGTTGCAGGAGATCGCGCGAGAGGTCGCGCCTGACGGTCTAGTGGTCCTCAGCGCGTATGAAGTGACCACGGTTGACCCCCGCACCGGCCGCCACGCCGGCGACCTGCTGATCTTCGGCGCACCCGAAGACGAGCCGCCAATGCAGATCTGGACGCCCTACAAGGAGGCCTGTGCGAAAGCGCGCGAGCTTGGGGCGATGAGCATCTCCGCCCACCCCTTCCGCGAAAGCATGGGCGCTGGCGACCGGGTCTACGAGATGGATATCGACGGCATCGAGATCTTCAACCAGAACCACTCGCGCATCAACGTGGCCCAGGCGCGACAGGCGGTGCTGCGCCGGGGATTCCTCGGAGTGGCCGGCAGCGACTCCCACAGCGTGGTGCAGGTCGGCCAATTCTGCACGGTCTTCGACCGGCCCGTGCACACAATGGACGAGTTCATCACCGAGCTGCGCGCGCGCCGGTATGCGATCCAGTCGAACAGGCCGGACATCCGGTAGCCGGAAACAGTGAGAGCCCGGCGAACCGGGCTCTCATGCGTTGCGAGCGTCGCGACTACAGGCTGTAATCCACATCCACCGCGGAACGAGTCTCCCAGGACTTGATCGCCGCCTCAATGACCATCTGCGCGCGCAGGGCGTCCTCGGCCTTCGCGTCGATCTCCTCAGGCGCAACGCCTTCGGTGAGTTGCTCCAGCCAGCGGTGGATGCGGCTGGCGAAGGTCTCTCCGAAGCTCATCATCCCGCCCAGGTAGTAGAAGACTTCCTTCTGCTGGGAGCGCCGCGGGTAGTACGTGAGCACCTCGCACGCCTCGTCCAGGACGAAGCGGCCGTCGGAACCCACGAGGTCGCACTGCTCAAGGCCATACGAACCGCCCGCATCATAGCTGCCGGTGAGGTGGCCGATGACCCCGGAGTCGAACATCATGTTGATGTGCGCATTGGACCAGATGCCTCGGCCCTCGCCCTTCATGCAGATCATGTGGACATTGGTCACATCGCCGCAGAAGTACCGCATGACGTCGATGGAATGGGGGTGCAGGGCGCGCAGATGGAACCATTCCGACGTCTCGTTTGGGTTGTTGATCCACATGCGGAAGTTGAGCAGGTGCAGCTTGCCAAGGCGCCCTTCATTCACCCACTCCTTCGCCCGCCGCGCCGCCGGGGTGAACCGGTGGTTGAGGTTGATGGCGTAGGGGATGTTCTTCTGCTTCGCGAGGGCCACCATCTGCTTGCCCTCGTCGATGCTGTTGGAGATCGGCTTCTCACCGAGAGTGGGGATGCCGGCTTCGAGCAGTTCCATGGTGGGGGCGAAGTGGTCTCCTCCATTCTCCTTGCCCGCCGAACACACGCTGGCGGCGTCGATCTCAATGCCGGACGCGAGCAGTTCCTTGACGCTGTAAAAGGCCGGGACCCCGAACTTCTCCGCGGCCTTGTCGGCGCGTTCCTTGATGATGTCGCACACGGCCACGACCTGCGACAGGTCATCGGCGGCGTAGCACCCGGCGTGGTTGTTGCCGATGCCGCCCATTCCCACAACGGCCACCTTGATTGCCATCAGACTGCCTCCATCCCGCCCGCGCGGGGCGATAATCTGAACATTTCGGTGTGCAGCTATTCGCCGTCCATCTCGGATGGCCTTTGGAAAAAGCGGCTCTCGTCGTACTCTTCCTGCTCAACCGCGATGACCCGCATGCGCACGACCTCGCCGTTGTCTACCCAGGTGCCCTTGCAGCGAAGGCAGCGGTCCACGAAAAGGGTCTCGTCCCCGGCGTACGAGCGGCGGTCCAGGAACACCTGGCAGACCGGGCAGACCAGGGCATCGTCACGCGTGTCCTCGTGAGCGTGGGACGCCTTCGGCAACTGGAGGGCCTCCCACCAGGCCTGGAGCACATCATCCGCGGCCGCCACCAGGGTGCTCAGTGTGTCACGCGAAACCCAAAACCCGCCACAGTCACGGCAAAGATCCAGTGTCGCATCCGCCAGTTCCCCCGCGACCGGGGCGCCATCCCGGGCTTCCAGCGGCGCATCACACCGGGGGCAGAGCATGGCGCCACGACGCCCCCGAAGCGCGGTCCCGCAGGCCCAGCAGGTCAGCGACGATGCGGGGTTGGGCTGGTCGCAGCGCTTGCAGGGCACTTTCTGGATCAACGACGCGGCGGCCCGGACATTCCGGCGTAGTCGGGAACGGGGAGACGAGGCCGCGGTTGCCTGCGTCGCGTCTTGGCGCGAGGCCAGTGCCTGCAGTTCGCCATCATCCACCCAGACCCCTCGGCATTCAGGGCAGGCATTCAGCGTCACATCCGGGTTGTGCTTATACTGGAACTCATACAGTGCCACCGCGCAGCTCGGGCAGGTCATGCCTCCACCGCTGGCGCTCGAAGGGCCGCCTTCGGCGATGTCCTCGGCGGCCCTGACTTCATCCCCGCCTTGCTGCATGAGCCTGCCGAGCTCACCCGGGTCGAACCACAGCCCACCGCAATGGGAGCAGGCGTCCAGTTCCACGCCACCGACGCTCTGCGCGACCAGTTCGGCGCTGCAACGCGGACACGCCGCCATTTGATGTCACTCCTTGATGGATCTCACGCGCAGATCATCGATGTCCAGGTAGCCGGCCGAAGTGTCTCCGGCAGTAGCCACGATGTAGACGGACTGCCAGGTCAGGGGACCCTTCGCCTCCGCGGGCAGCCGGGCTTCCAGCCGCGTCCAGGCATCCCCGGCAGGCAGTGCTTCGCTGAAGGTCACCAGGTGCCGCGTACCGTTCTTGTCGACCAGCGCGGCTCGCACCCAGGGGGGCTTCGTGCTGCGGCCCCTTGCGAGCATGGAGACGACAATCGCCGTGCCCACCGGCCTGTCCAGGCGCGCGTAGACGGCCCGGGTTGCGGTGGGTTTGCCCAGATCATAGGTCATGCGGCAGAAGCGCTTGCCCTGCCCCGCATCGC
This sequence comes from Armatimonadota bacterium, assembly GCA_018056145.1. Lineage (GTDB taxonomy): Bacteria > Armatimonadota > Zipacnadia > Zipacnadales > JABUFB01 > JABUFB01. The sequence goes on along the minus strand of JAGPGE010000031.1, from coordinate 13,829 downwards.
CGGTCTTGACCTGGATTCCGCCGCTGACTGCCGGGTCATCCGGGTAACGCTCGAACTTCGGCGCGAGCTCTTTCTCGAAATCCTCCACCAGCATCTCCCCGGCAACGCGCACCGGAAGCTCGCAGGTGGCCCCGCCAAGGCGAGCGATGACCTTCGCCGATCCGCCCGCCTGGGTTGCCCGGAAGGTCGCCGGGCCGGTCTGGACGACCCCGAGGCCCTCCACCGACCACGTCAGCGCGGTCTCAGGCATCCAGACGCGCTCCTCCTTGTCCGTGAGCCCCAGGGCTTTGAAGGTCACGGTGTCTCCGGGCGCAAGATCCGCGGAAGGCGGCCAGACCAGGAGCTTCGGGCAACCGGCGATCACACTGAGCGGTACCTTCGCGGAAACGGGAGCCTTGCTGTGGCGGATCTCGATCTCCCCCACACCGAGACCTGGACCCACCGTGAGTTCCGAGCCCTTGAGCCGCGCGGTGGGCACGGGCTTGCCGTTGCTTCCCGTCGGCGGCGCCACGACGAACGCGCTCTCATCAGTCTCGACCGGGTTGTACCAGTCATCGGTGCCAATCAGCTCCAGCGGCACCTTCGCGCCGGGAAGAGCCACGATGGACGGCGGGTTCACGATCAGTCGCGCCAGCGGGCCGTGGGGCGCCAGGGACCGCACCAGCACACCGTTGGCGATGAGCCGCTCGCGGCCGTCGCTGGGCCGGTTGACCACCTTCCCGCGCACCCAGGCGGTGGTGGAGCCCCCGCCGTCTAGGTTGAGGGCGTCCGTGCAGCCCAGCTCCTGCATGAGACATGCCAGTTCGGGCAAGGTCATCCCGATGCTCCAGCCTGGTTGCCTGCCGTCGACCATCACCAGCATGATCTGCGCGTCATTGTACCCGATCGCTGTCCGCGGATGCCGCGGGGCATTCGGGCCATCATTGGCCACGAGCTGGCCGCCTTTCACGAGTTCGCCACTGCCACCCACCGCCAGCAGCACATTCCCCGGGAGCGCCGGGGTAGTCGCGGTCTCGATGGTTACCGGCTGCCCCACAGCCAGTTTCCCAAGCACCCCGGCAGCGTAGCCATCGCCGGCCAGCAGGATCTCATCCGGGCCCGGCTTGCGCGACTTCCCGGCGGGGACGATCTCGGTGATGGCGCCATCCCACTTGCCGTCGGTCCGAATGGGCAGGCCGGTCATCTTCGCGATCCAGCAGCCGCCGTCCCAATCCCAGCCCCAGGAAGCAGTGCAGGCGACGGCGATGTCTTTCGAGGGCTTCTGGTTGAACCCAATGCGCGGGATCACACCAGCGGGCGTCTTCAGCTTCACCTGCGTGTCGAAGACGCCGATGAGCGGCGTCCAGTCCTCCAGGAGGACGAATGCCGGACGGTTCCGGGCGGTCATGAGCAACTCGCCATCGCGCACGCCCATGCCGCAGAGCGTGCCGGCCCACGGGTCCGGGGCCATGACGAAGAAGTCCCCGTTCGCCGCGGCGATCACATAGTCGCCCTCCTTCGTCTCCCGTTCGATGATCCCCGACAGGCGTTCGACGCCCTTTACCAGGCCCTTTCCGGGGGCCATCTGCATCCGGATCTGGGCTTCGGCTCGGCTGATGGTGAAAACCCGGATCTCCCAGGGACCCTGGGTGCGACGGATCGCGGTGTACTCGACGCCAGGTCCGATCGGCCGGCGGTATGTGACGTCATACGCGTGGGCAACCGACACCGCCGCCAGCAGGAAAAGGCTTGCGAGCAGCCGTCGGTGATTACATCTGTGTACTCTGATGGTCAATGTTCCGTTCACCCGCGAACAGTGGTATGATATGGTGCCGTGAATTGGGGGCTGTGCCCCAGGCCTGACGGCCCGGGGCGTATCATACCACGACGGCCCGCCCGTCAGAAAGCCGGGAGATGCCCATGGGCTCAATCAAGCAGTCGCTTTGCCTCGGATGCTACCTGCGCGACGGTATCACGCTGGAGGAACTGATCAAGTTCGCATCCGACACCGGGTTCGCCGCAATCGAGTTCTGGGGCCGCGAGGGCCTGGACTGCGAGCGTATCTTCGACCTAACCCAGAAGCACGGAATCCGCATCGCCAGCATGAGCGGCCACGGGACGCTCACCGACGGCATGAACAAGCCGGAGAACAAGAGCCGCATCGTGGACGAGCTGCATGAGAGCATCGAGCTTGCGGTCAAGTGGAACGTCCCCGGGCTCATCTGCTTCTCGGGGAACCGCAACGGGATGGACGACATCACCGGGGCTGAGAACTGCGCGGAGTGCCTGTCGGAAGTCATCGGCCATGCGGAAGAGGCCGGGATCAACCTGAACATGGAGCTGCTCAACAGCAAGGTCGACCACCACGACTACCAGTGCGACCACACCAAGTGGGGCGTCCATGTCTGCAAGATGGTGGGATCGCCCCGGGCGAAGCTCCTTTACGACATCTACCACATGCAGATCATGGAGGGTGACATCATCCGCACCGTCACCGAAAACATCCAGTATATCGGCCATTTCCACACGGCGGGCAATCCCGGCCGCCGGGACATGGACGAAACCCAGGAGCTGTATTACCCGGCGATCATGCGGGCAATCGCGGACACGGGCTACGAGTACTTCGTTGGCCACGAGTTCGGCGCGAAGGGTGCGGTCATGCCCGCCCTCAAGACGGCCTTCGACCTGTGCAATGTCTGACAACCGCTGCCGCGCTCGCTCCACGGCCCGGGTGATCATCGCCCGGGCCGTTTGCTTAACACTTCCCGCGCAGGACTGGCCGCTGGGATGTCGAAACTCAGTCCAATGCGAAGCCCGGCGCGGACGAGCGTGCGCGCCGCTGTCCCGGGATGGTGATCTGCCGTGAGCCGCCTGATCCCCCTGCTTCTTCTCACTGCGTGCACCTGCGCGCTGTGCTATGACGAGTTCCGCGAGGACTTCACGGCAACCGACGTCTGGACGCCGCAGCCAAGCTGGCTGAGACCGGCGGCAGAGAACCCCTCGGTGACCATGGCTGACGGGGTGGCGCATTTCAGCATCGTCGAGCCTGGCAGGGGCATGAAATGGCGGCGCGAGGTGGACCAGGCCGATACTGACCTCGCCCCCTGGCTGGTGTTCCGCTACAAGGCCGAAGGCTACGCCACCGAGAAGGTGGACTACGTGGTCTGGCTGGATGATGCCGACCGCAAGCGCGACGGACTCAAGGCGGTTCTCGGCGCGGACATCATCTCGGATGGCGAATGGCACACGCGCGTAGTGGACCTGTCCGCGGCCGGGTGCATCCCGCCCATCAACCATGTCGCGGTGCAGTGTTACGCAAGGGCGGACGGCCCGGCGCACCTGTGGGTGAACACGCTGGCGATCACCGACACCCCGCCACCGGGAACCGTAGCCGCGCCAGTTCAGTCCGCCGAGGAGAGGAATGTACTGGTCCCCGTCAACGACCCAGACGTGTGGACGATCCAGCCCTCCTGGCTTGCGAACTACAGCGAGAACCACGCCTGCGAGGCCAGCCCGGACGGCACGCGGTTCTCGGTGCAGGATGCGGGAACCGGCGCCAAGTGGTCGCGCGATCTTGACGAACCGGTGGAAGCCCCCGTCTGGGTGTCCATGCGCTACCGGGCGAAAGGTCTCGTGGCGAACCCCGACTACGCCCTGTATGTGGCCAACCGCCCCGGCGGGCAGGCGCCCGAAGAGCAATACGCCATCTGTCTCCAGGACCTGATTGCCGACGGCGTCTGGCACGTGCAGTCCGCCCGGCTCACCGTGTCGCAGGTCTCCACCCTCGCGGTGCAGGTGCAGGCGGCGGCCCCTGGCGCATTCCTGGAGATTGCCACCATCCGCTTCCATGATTCCGCGCCCCGGGTGAAGGTCACGGATGTCTTCGCCGTGACTCCGGGCTGGCCCCAGGACATGGGCGCATTCCGTCCTGTCGCCCTGCCCGACGGGGATACCAGCGCGCCCGAGCTAGTCACCCGCCTGCGGCTTGAGGGCGACCTGCCGTCGGGCCAGGTGACCGTGGACGGCATCCCCTTCCTGCTGCGCGAAGCTGCTTCGGCGGCGAACATGACCGCCATGCGCGAACCGGCCGAGGTTGCGGTCCCGCTATCGGGACGCGCGGCGGAGTTGCACTTCATCCTTGCGGCCCAGTTGCCGTCCCGGGATGAACCGGCCTTCGGCGAGGCGGCCCTGGGCAGCTTCAACCAGATCGACCGGCTGCGAGTGCGCATCGAGTATGCCGACGGCGCCAGTGAGGAGCAGTTCCCTTTCAGCGCCCCGGCCGGGCAACACCGGGTATCGCGCGGCCTGGGCGCATACTGCGTGGCCGTGGACCCGACACGGGACCTGAAGTCCGTGGCCTTCCGCGACGGCTTCAGACGCGCCGCTTTCGGGCTGTTGGCAGCCACGCTCTGCGCGAACCCCGGCCCGGCGACGGATGCTACCCAGTTCCGTCCGTTGCCGGAAGTCGGCGCGCCCGGACCGATGGCTGCGCGCCAGGCCGAGATCACGGTGGGCGACGGGTTCATTCGCGTCGATGCCTGGTCGGTCGCGATGACCCTGGACACACGTCGGGGTCTGATCGTGACCGGCCTCGAGAACCACTCTGGCGCAGCCGCTCCACTGGAGTTCACCCCCGGTCCGCTGTTCCGTCTGCGCCTGGGACTGCGGGAGCTAACCTCGGCGGATTTCGCGGTGACTTCAATCGAGAGCGGCCCGGCGGGAACTGCGAAGCACGTGGTGCACCTCACCTGCGACAGCGTGGAGCCCACGATCCGGATGCGGCTCATACTGGACGTGACTGACCCGCGGGAGATCGGCATGAGCCTGGAGGGCGACCTCTCCGGGCAGGACCCGGCAGCCACCACGATCCACTTCCCCGACCTGCGTGGCTTGCGTTTCGCGGATGACCCGCAAGATGCCTGGTACTGGATGCCCCGGCGCGGCGCGTTGGTGAACAACATCCCCATCACACAGCGCGAGCCCTACGGTGGCAGGATGCCGATGCAGGTCATGGGCGCCTTCTCCCCGGTGCGGGGCACCGGCCTGTATGTGATGACGCAGGACCTAGAGTCCACCCCCCGCTTCTACCGCCTCGCAAAGGCCGAGGGCAAGGTGGACCTGGGCGTGGAGTACGCGCCCATCCACAACATCCGGCTCCCGCGCACGGTGATCGGCTGCAGTGAGGGCGACTGGCACGCGCAGCTTGCTCGGTACCGCGAGTGGGTTGCCACCTGGTACGAACCCGCCGCGCCCCGCAAGCAGTGGTTCCGGGAAGTGTTCAACTTCCGCCAGCAGTTCCTGCACTTCGCCCTGCCGGAGATGAGCGGGATGTTCGACCCGGAGACGAAGACGCTGAACCTGCCTGGGGTGCTAGCGAAGGATGCCGAAGCTTTCGGCGGCGCCGACTACCTGCACATTTTCGACTGGGGTTGGGACCCGGTGCATGGCCGCTGCGGAGACTACGTGCCCTGGGACTACCTCGGGCCGCCCGATAACTTCCACCGGGCCATCCAGGAGGTCAAGGACAGCGGGGTACCGGTGGGTCTGTATATCGAGGGCTACCTGGTGGACCCGCAGTCAGACCTGGGGAAAGCTAAGGGCCAGCAGTGGCAGCTTCTCGACGCCGAGGGCAATCCGTACGCTTACTTCGCACCCAGTTACAACATCTGTTCCTGGGTGAACGAGTGGCAGGACTACCTCCCCGCCACCTACGCCCGGGTTCGCGAGCAGACCGGCGCGGTGGGCTTCTATATCGACGAGTATGGCTTCGCCCAACCGGGCCACAACTGCTTCAACAAGGCCCATGGCCACCCGATCCCGGCGTCTCCAGTGATCGGCGAGCAGCAGATGACCCGCAAGGTGCGCGAAGCCCTCGGACCGGACTGCGCCATCTACACCGAGGAGAGCCCGGCGGACGTGACCTCACAGTATCAGGATGGGAGCTTCACCTACGCCATCTCCTGCGCGTCGGATGCCTGGTCGCCGCACCATCTCAACCTGTACCGCTTCGCCTTCCCCACCTTCAAGACCATCGAGATCATCGTCTGCGACAAGCCCCTGGGCTCCAACGTGGATGCCTGCCGCCGCATCCTGTTCAATGGAGAAGCGATCTGGCTGGAGGGCATCCCTGACCGCTGGTTCGCCCCGGAGACGCTGGAGTACATCGCCCGGATGCACAGGGTGCTTCGCGAGAATCGCCAGTGTTTCGCGGGCGATTACCCCGAGCCGCTGGCGCCGGTGCTGGTGGAAGGAATCTATGCTAACCGCTTCTCCGAGAGGGCTGATGGAACGGGAAAGACCTGCTGGACTGTTTACAATACCAGCTACCGCACTTTCGCTGCGGAAGCACTGAAGGTGGCGCATTCGCCGGAAGCCACCTACCGGGATGAACTCACAGGGGAGCCGATCCCAGCCCGCGTTGAGGGCGATTGGGCCTTCCTACGGCTGAACATCGGGCCGCGGGATGTGGCCGTGATCTCGCGCACCGTAGGCGCCGGGGACGTGCTTCCGGACGCACCTATCCAATGACCCGCAATCTGAAGATATTCGGCGGCGCTGCCCTGATCTTCTACGTCATCGGGGCGATCAACGACTCGGTGGGCATGTACGTGCTGGCCGCCGCGTCGCTCGCCGTGATTCTCGCCGCCTACTTCCTGACGCGTCTGCAGATCCGCGGCGTCCAGGCGGATATCGACCTGCATCACCACAGGGGGCGCGCGGGTGAGACGGTCCCGGCCCTCATCACCGTGCGCAATGCGGGGATGATAACCCGGACCGGCATGACGGTGGCGCTGAAAGTGGAAAACGAGACCGTCCCCGGCGGATCGCGACACTACGAGTTCCTGCTGCCCGCCCTGGCGCCCAGTTCGCGGACCGAGATGGAAACGCTGCTCGACTGCCCACATCGGGGCGCGCACCGTATTCGGAACGCCACCGTCTATGCGCATGACCCCATCGGCATATACCATCGCCGCGCGGAGATGCCCGTCTCCGCGGGGTTCCTGGCAGTCCCGCGCTCCCACCCGGCCGAGGGCGTTTCCGGCTGGGAACTGCTGTCTCCGGAGGGCCGCAGGGCCGCCCGGATGCTGCAGCGTTCGGGCGGGGAACTCCAGTCGATCCGCCCTCACACACCAGGCGACGACCTGAAGCACGTGCACTGGAAAGTCACCGCCCATGCGGGTGAACTGGTAGTGAAAGAGTACCGGCGGCGGCGCGAGGCGGAGATCACCATCTGGCTGGACCTGTGGGACCACAATCACCGGTGGGTCGAAGACACCGAGACCGCCATCTCCCTGGCCGCCACGCTGCTCGACCTGTTCGTGCGGGGTGACTACCTCGTATCCCTGGCCGGGCAGGGCCTGCCGCGAGACCTCGCCATGCCATCGCGCGGCGAGAGTTACCTGGACCGCTGCCTCGTGGAGCTTGCCCAGGTGCGTCCCGTGCCCGGGATGAGTTTCAGCGAGTTCTGCGAAGAGCAGTTACGCACGTGTCCCCGGCTCCGCAACCTGTTCGTCATCACGCCGCGTCCCGAGCCCGGCCTCGAAGAAGCCCTCACCGCCGCCCGGCATCGGGGTGCTCACGTGGTGGCTTTCCTGGCGGGCGAGGACTACGAAGCGCCGGTGGCGGAACTTCTCGGAGACGAAGGTCTGGAAGGGGAGGACCAGCCGACGAAGCCCTGGTGGGGCCTCCTGCTGGACTTCCTCGGGTTCGGCGAATACCCGGACCCGGACCCGGGAAAGCCCTTCCGGACCGGGATCCATGTCATCGACAGGTTTCTCGAGTGGGTGGGCCTGAGCTGGCCGGACGACGACTCCGAGGAGGACCCCACACTCGAGTACTCCGACAGCGACGATGACCCGGCGCTGCGGCGGCTGCAAGCCGTGGGCGTGAGCGCGGCCCGGGTCACCGGTTTCGAGACCATCCCGGAAGCCTTCGGCGAAGTCGCTTCCCAGACCGCCCAGGGCGTGACGACATCCTGACAGCACAGACACGCTAATGGCACTGCCCAGACTCACAGGCTCGTGGTTCCGCCGGCGCATGGTGGCGGTCGGGGTCATCCCCGGCCCGGATGATCGTGCCGGCCCGCAGCATGGCGCGGGCCTGACGCCGCTCTCGTGGTTCGTCCTGTGCATCGGCGGCTGGACCACCATGTTCGGGGCGCTCATGGCTTCGGGGCCGCTCATTGAGCAACCAGCCTTCGTGCTCAAGATCGGCGGACTACTGGTGGTCGCGTTCCCGACCGCGTACTACCTGTACTTCTCCCGCATCTCTCGCCGGCGTGTGAACACCATCGTGTTCCTGGCCGCGGTGGGACTGGGCGTCCTGGACATGGTGCTCACCTGGCCCGCCGAGGGGAGCGAGGCCTTCTACGGACTGACCGCGAGTTACCGCGTGCTGGTCAAGGGCTTCCTGTGGGTCATGGCCTTCCGCGCATTCGCCATCCGGGAACTGCGCGACATGGTCCTTTCCGCGATCCCGGCCATGTCCTGCATCATCCTGGTCATGGTCGCGATGCCCTCCGCGCTGGCGGTCGTGGGAGCTGCGATGGTCATCGTCGGCTCTCTGTTCCTGCTTGCCGCCGAGTACCGCGCTGACGAACGGGAGGATGGCCTGGAAGCCCTCACGGTGCGCCAGGTCATCTGGGAGCGCGGACCCCGTAGCGGTGCGACGCTCAACACCTGGCAGGCCGTGTCCGTCGTCGTTCTCATCGCGGCAATCGTCGCCAGCGCCGGCGCCTCATACATGCAGGCCTCCAGCGCGGTCGGGCGCAGCTTCAGAGACACTCTCGCCCGGTACCTGGCTGGGTTTATGATCACCCAGCGCGCCGACTTCTCCCCCGACCCTCTGATCTGGCTCACAGGCGAGACGCCTTCAGAAAGCAGCCGGGTACTGTTCGTGGTCGAGTGCGACCGCGGTGAGAACTGGCGGCAGCAGGCGTATGCCGACTACAACGGTCGATCTTGGCAAATCGGCCGGGAACGCCGGGACAGAACCAAATTCGACGGGACCCGCTGGATCGTGGACACGGACCTGATCCACGGTTTCCGGCGACAGGAGGCCACGCGCGTCAAGCAGGTTTTCCGCGTTCAGGCGCCTTTCGCGGCTTCGCTGCCGGGGCTGTTCTGCGCGGCGGAAGTGAAGGCGCCGGTCTCGCGCATCCGCGTGAGTCGCAGCGGTGTGATCCACTGCGCCGGGTACATCCGGCCGGGGCAAGGCTACGAAGTGGTGTCCCTGGTGCCTGCCGAGGGCCCGGCGCCCCGGGAGAACCGGCTGCCCCCGCTGGACCCGGAACTCCGCCAGCGGTACCTGGCGCTGCCGCCCGAACTGCCCGCGCGGGTTGCCCGGCTCGCCCGCCAGATCACCGTCCAAGCGCGCAATGAGTTCGACGCCGCAACGATGATCCGCCAGTACCTAGTGGACAACTACGTCTACGACCTGCATCCGGATACACGACCACGTGAAGCGGATTTCGTGGATCACTTCCTGTTCGAGGCGAAATCCGGCTACTGCATGCATTACGCCAGCGCGATGGCGATCCTGTGCCGCTGCATTGGCATTCCGACCCGCTTCGTGACCGGATTCGTGCCCGGCGAACTGGACATCGAGACGGACACGTACGAGGTGCAGGCCAAGGATGCCCACAGTTGGGTGGAGGCGTACATTGAGGGGCGCGGCTGGCAGAGCTTCGACCCCACTCCACCGCAGGACGAGGACGATGACAAAGGATTCTTCGCGGCTCAGTGGGCGAAGTTGACGAAGATGCTGCCGGGTCTGTTCGAACCTGGCGGCGGCCTGGAGAGAGCCGGCCGCTGGGCATTGTGGGCGCTGGGGCTGATCGCGCTGGTGGCCGCGGCCGCTGCCGGGGGGAAACACTGGCGCCTGTACTACCGGCTTCGCCTGGACCCGCGGCGGGCAACCCCCGAAGAGCGCGTGCGCTTCGTGTACGGTCAGCTTCTGCACTGGACCGAGCATTTCGGCCTGCCACGGCGGGAGTCCGAGCCGCCGCTTGAGTTCCTGGACCGCCTGCGGGCCGCCGTCTCGTCGCTGTCTGAGCCCCTCGCCCGAATCACCAGCGCTTTCCTGCGCGCCCGGTACGGTGAATCGGCGGTGTCCCCCGAGCTGGCGACGGCCGCCGAGGAGGACCTGGCCGGGGTGCACCGGGCGCTCTTCCGCGAGCGCGCCCTGTCAAAGAAGCGTCCGCAACGTAGGTAGCGCATCCGGCATCCGGCCCGCCTCGCTTTCGCGGGTTCGGCCCCATGCCCCACTTCCCACACCCAGCACACCCACACAGCCCCGTGTTATGCTATAGTATGCCAGTCGCGCACTAACACAGGAGTCAGGAGTGTCTTCGGGTGGCTGCCAAGCTGTCGGTTCTCGGGAACATCAATATCGACTTCGTGATGGAAGCCGAGCGGATGCCGATCCCCGGCGAGACGCTGATCGGGTCCAACCTGAGATTCGTCCCGGGCGGTAAAGCGGCCAACCAAGCAGTCACAGCCGCGCGCCTTGGCGCTCATGTGACGCTCATCGGCAGCGTTGGCCGCGACGCGTACGGCCCGGCACTGCTGGAGAACTTCGAGCGCGAGGGCATCAATACCGAGCATGTTTCGCGCCGCCGCGAAGCCAACACCGGCGCAGCTTTCATTACTCTCCTGCCCGACGGCGAGAACAGCATCCTCTCCGTTCTCGGCGCGAATGAGCTGATCACTCCCGATCACGTGGAGAAGGCGGCAGCGGCCATCGAGCGCACCGACATGCTCCTGGTGCAGCTTGCGGTGCCCCTGGAAGTGGTGGATCGGGCGATCCAGGTGGCTGTGGACCGCGGCGTCCCGGTACAGCTTGACCCGACGCCTATCAGCCGGGGCCTGCCCAAGCTCTGGCGTCGCGCGTACCGCATGACGCCCAACGAGGTCGAAGCCGCCGAGATTGCCAAGTCCCCGGTGAGCACGCCGCAGGAGGCTCTCGACGCTGCCCGCAAGATTCGCCGGCGCGGGGTGAAGATGCCGCTGATCAAGCTGGGGCGGCAGGGCGCACTGCTCCTCGACGACCAGGGGCCCAGGCTCATCGAGGGCTATGATGTCCCCGTGGTGGATACCACCGGCGCCGGAGATGCCTTCGCAGCGGGGCTTGCGGTGCGTTGCGCCGAGGGCGCGCCGATCAACCAGGCGGTGGCCTTCGCCAATGCCTGCGGCGCTCTGGCCTGCATGCGTTTCGGGGCACAGCCCAGCCTTCCCCGGCGCGAGGAAGTCGAGGGGTTCCTGGCGGAGCGCGGCGGCGAGACGGGCGCGGTGATCCGGCCACTGTAGCCCATGCCGGGTGGCACGCCATGCGGCTCACAGCCTTCACCGGAACCCGCGTCACACACATGCTGAAGTCTCTTCCCACGCCAGATGCGGCCCCTTTCCGCTCTTCTGCACGTCTCGTACCGGGCCGCGATTGAACGGAGGTGCGCTGTCATGCGCCGCCCCATCGCTATTGGATTGAGCATCTCGGCAGCTCTGGTCGCCCTCGCGTTGGCCTGTGCCGAGCCGATCAGGCCTGACCCCGACAAGCCCCGTTACGAGTGCCGCCGCGCCGATCGGATCAGGGTGGACGGCAGCCTCGAAGACTGGGATGGGGTGCAGTTCACTGAGCCTTTCATGTACCCGTGGCCTGCCCAGACAGGCCCGCGCTTGGAAACCCGGGCGGCGCTGGCTTGGGACGACTGCTTCCTCTATGTGGCCTACCGCTGTGAGGACCCGGACATCACCGCGACCCACACCGAGCGCGACGATCCCACCTACATGGACGATTGCGTGGAGATCTTCATCGCCGCCGCGCCTGAGCGTTCCCGCATGTACTACGGGTTCGAGATGAACGCGCTGGGCACCATGTACGACTACTTCAACGCGATTCCCGACGCCCTGCTGAATGAATGGGACGCCGCCGGGTGGAGCCTGCGCACCCGCATCGACGGCACTCTCAACGACCGCGAGGACACGGATCGGGGCTGGACGCTGGAGGTGGCGATTCCGCTGGCCAACTTCTCCGGCCTGTCGCGCAAGCCACGCCCCGAGCCAGGGGACGTCTGGCGCATCATCCTCAACCGCTGGGACGGAACCGCGCCCGACCGCGCCCTGAGCGAGTGGACGCCCTCCGGCCAGGCTGGCCCGGACCCCCACCGGCCCGAAGGCTTCGGCGAACTGCTGTTCGTGGGCGAGTGACGCGATGGAGCTTTCTTTCCGATACGGAACAGGCGTGCAGACGGTGGAGATTGACCCGGCGCTGGTGGTTGCGCGGGTGGGAGCCGGCGCGAACCGGGCCATCGAGGACATCCCCGGCGCCCTGCGCAAGTCGGTAGCCTACCCGACAGGCCCGTACCTCGAGGAGATCATCACCCACGGCGACCGCGTCCTGTTCATGACCGTGGATGACACGCGCCCAAACCCTGCGCCGATGCTGCACTTCCTGATGGAGCGCGTGGAGGCTCTCGGCGGCCGGCCCGAGGTCATGGTGGGTCTCGGTCTACACCGGCCCATGCCCCCCGGTCGCCTGCGGGAGTTCCTGGGTGTCGAAGTTGCGCACCAGAATGACTCCCGCAGCGAAGACCAGTGGCGCCTGGGGCATACCGCCAACGGCACGCCGCTTGAGATCAGCCCGATACTGCGAGAGTTCGACAAGCGCATCGTGGTGGGTTTCATCGAGCCCCATTACATCGCTGGCTTTTCGGGTGGCCGGAAGATGGTGCTCCCCGGCTGCGCATCCCGCGACAGCATCACCCACAACCACTTCCTCACCGCCCTGCACGGCCCGCAGTTGGGCCGGCTGGAAGGCAACCCGGTTCACGAGGACATGCTGCAGGCTGCTCTCGCGGTGGGTATCGACTGGATCTGCGACGCGGTGGTGAACCCGGACGACACTTGGCATGCCATCACCTGTGGCGACCTGCGCGCCGCCCATGAGGTCGGGGTCCGGGCCGCCCGCGCCCTGTATACCGAAGAGGTTCCGAAACGGGCCGACATTGTGATATGCTGTGCTGGGGGCTATCCGTACGACGTGGACATGGTGCAGGCCAAGAAGACCCTGGTCCCGGCGATGGACTGCGTGCGCCCGGGCGGGGTCATCATTCTCCTGGGTGAATGCGCCAAGGGCTGGGGCGCATCCACGCCGGAGATGGGCCTAATGGACCGGGACGGGGCGCTCGATCTGCGGGCCCGCATCCTGGACGACATTCGCGCCGGGCGTCTCGAGCACCACTGGGGCCCGTGCAGCCCAGGGATCCTATTCATGCGCGCGGTATATGACCTGCCGGCCACGCTCATCGTGGTCTCAAGCCTGCAGGAGCAACTGCGCGGAACGTATCTGCATCCCGCCCCAAGCCTTCCGTTGGCCCTGGAAATGGCCCGGGATCTGATGGGCCGGGATGCCACTGTTACCGCCATCCATGACGGCCGCCGGGCGATCTGCCGCGTCGGCTGACTTCCACCGAGGGGACCGAGGAATGTCTGACTGCGCAGTGCGAACCGATCCGAACCTGATCATGCGCCACGTCGAGCACCTTGCTGTAACCATCGGGGAAAGACTAGCCGGCGGCGCAGGGGAGGCGCAGGCAGCCGATTACATCCAGGCCGAGATGGAGCGCATCGGCCTGCAGAACATCCGCCGCAAGGAGTTCGACTGCTCGTGGTTCGAAGTGCGCAGAGCGAAGATGCAGGCGCGCTTCGGCAACACGTGGGAGCCCGTGGTCATGGACGCATGCGCCCACACGCCCTGCACCAATGGGGTGCTGGAAGCCGAGCTGGTCTACGTCGAGAATGCATCGGACATGATCCTGGACCGCCTCGATCTCAAGGGCAAGGTCGCCCTGGTGC
>JAGPGE010000030.1 GCA_018056145.1 Armatimonadota bacterium | reverse complement strand
ATCATCTGGTACGTCCTTCAGCATTTGCTTCGATGAACACTGCAATCAAAGCGCCCACAACGGTGAAGTATAACAGACGTGACATGCCCCCGCAACCTTTCGCGGCCTGTATTCGCTAATGTTCGGTGAAACACATGGTCGATGCACTCAGCGGCGGGCGATCAGAACGGCCAGCCATGCACCATCTGCGACAGCGCATACGCAAGCCCGGCGCGAGTGATGACCCCATCTCGCACCAGCTCGGGCGGGCATTCCGGCAGAGCGGAACCCTCGGGCAGCGATCGGCCGATGTAGACCCACAGCTTGTCGGCCTGGAGCGGGCCCTCGGGGTTCAGACCCTCCACATCTTCCAGCGGAATGATGCCCCGGGAAATGCACTCCTGGATGCCTGCAGACCACCACTTGCCCTTGAGATGGTCAGGCATGGTGAACTCCAAGTCCGGAGCGCCTTCCGGAGCAGGCAGAACGGCCAGCGCCCGGGCGATCACCACGGCGCCTTCGGCGACTGTGGCGGTGTTCGCGGCCCCGAACTCCGTCTCGCTGATGCCTCGGAAGATCCCCATGCGAACGAGACCGCGCACGGCGTCATAGGCGACGTGGTCCGGGGGAACATCGTCGAAATCCCGGTTCATCGGGAAGGCTTCCAGCCGGAACTTGAGCTGCCAGCGACGCCATTCGTCGTACAGGCCCAGTTCCTTCGCACGCAGGCCGCCCAGGTCGGCCCCCTGCTGGATGAGAATCGCCTGGAGTTCGCGCAGTCGCGGCTGGCCCAGTGAGGGGTCGTTCCCCTGTCCGACCTCCCATGGGCCTAGGGAATCACGGACCGCGATGGCGGCCGCCGTGCCCGCCGCCTGCCCCAGAGCGTAGCAGGTCGGCTGAATGCGGAGCGACGAGTGGGCCACGTGGTCGGCTGAGATCGGCCTCCCCGCGACCAGCAGGTTATCCACCCCCTGGGGCAGCAGGCAGCGGTAGGGAATGTCGTACGGCTGCTTGAGCCGGATGATCGTGGCTTTCGTGCCTTTCGGATCGTGGATGTCCACGTCATAGTCGTTGCGCGCGATCACATCCAACCTCCGGGCATAGATGCGCCCGGGGTTGATGATCTGATCGCCTGTAAGCACCGTAGCCCCTTGAATGCGCCGAGTCTCGCGCACCCCGATCTGCTCAGGCATAGCCACGAGATGGGCGTTCTCGAACCCCGGGACGTTCTTGCGCAGGTCTGCGACTGCTTGCAGCACCGCACGGCGCCCGGCTATGGTGGCTGCGGTGAGGTCCTCGCCATTGATCCCGCTGTAGCCCCGGATGCGGGTCATGTTCAGCGTGACCTCGCCGGGGTTGGGGTTCCAGCAGTAGCTTGCCCAGTAGCCCTCCATCCCCGGCCACTGCATGAGCGATCCGCCCTTGTACGTGACTCCGCCCATGCGGAAGATCATGGTCATCGGCTGGGGCTCACCGGTCTCTTCAGAACCCACATCGAAGGGCACCCCGGACCATGCGGCAAGGTCGGCGTCTCCGGTGCAGTCGATGAACACCTTGGCATTGACGCGCTGCAGACCTGTTTTGTTGTGGATGATGAGCCCGCTGATACTCCGGCGCTCCTTGCCCTGCCAGGGCTTGCCGGGGCACGTGATGCAGGCCACGCCACGGGTGTGGAAAAGCACCTTGGCGCCGGACTCCGCCACAAGTTCATCCAGAGCGACGCGCATCAGGTTCGGGTCGAAAGCAGCGCCTTTGCGGGCCGAGAGGGTATCCAGTCTATGCAGGACCTCGCGGAAAATGCCGCCCGAGTAGCGGTAGGGCATGAACACATTCACGCTGGCCACCGTGCCCATGCCGCCAAGATAGCCGTACTGTTCGATAAGCAGCGTGTCCGATCCACTGCGCGCGGCAGCGATCGCAGCGGCGGTCCCCGAAGGCCCCCCACCCAGGACGCAGACATCCACCGTGTAATCAGCCGGCATGCCGCTGAAGTCCGGCTGGGATGCACATTGCGACGCGACTGGCAGCACAAGCACAAAGAGCGCGAATGTCAGACGCACAGGCAACACCCTTTCGGACCGTACGCGTGGAACCGCAGGAGCAATGGTAGCAGGCTGAATGGAGACAGGCAAGTTTCCGGTGGTCGGGCGTTCCGCTTGCGAAGAGCCTGGAACCGCGGGTATCATCCCAACGTCCTTCTAAACGCGGGGCGGAGTTCGCGTGTTCCGCAGGAGGCTGGGGCCCGTGAGAGGGCTGATACTCGCAGTTGCGCTGGCACTGACCGTCCCCATCTTCGCGCAGATCGACGGAATGGTCATCATTCCTTTGAAATGGATGGACGCCCCGACACTCGCCGCGATAATTGGCGGAGAGGCGCCTACCCAGGAACAGCTGGCCAGTAACCGCCAGGAGTGGGTGAACCATTTTGCGCGCACCCTGGTGCGTGGGCTGCCCAAGGAGATTGAGACCATCGAGCCCCGCTGGCAATACGGGGCCACGGCCTTCGCGTCAGCGTCAGAGCAGGTCCGCCAGGGTCAGCAGCAGGGCATGTCCGCCTTGCTCCCTCCGGGCATGTATGGGCCGCCAGTAGCTCTCGCCCACCAGAATGCGATTCTCGCACGAGGGACCCCCGCGGCCATCGACCAGTTGCGAGAGATCATCCAGATGCTCGACGTAAAGCCGCGCATGATCAACATCGAGGCCCGGCTTGTCGATGCACCGGCATCCCGCACCGACGAGTGGGGCATAGA
Source organism: Armatimonadota bacterium (assembly GCA_018056145.1). Taxonomy (GTDB): domain Bacteria; phylum Armatimonadota; class Zipacnadia; order Zipacnadales; family JABUFB01; genus JABUFB01. The sequence goes on along the minus strand of JAGPGE010000030.1, from coordinate 14,571 downwards.
CTTCGGCCGGCGCTTCGCGGATCTCGTGATCGGTTCCGGCGGGAACCTGCCCGGCGGCGGGCTCCAGGTGGTTCACCGTGACAGGGATGGCTGGACTGCCGCGGGAATTGACCGCCGCGAGGGGGCCGGGAACGCGGTCACCGGCGCATCCATTACCACGACGAACAACATTCCGGCGATCATCACCATGGGCAGGATGCTGCCGTACTTCACCTCCGAAGTCACCTACGATGAAGCAGGGCGCCGATTCGTGGAGACCCGCGTGGACGCCATCTTCATCGGCACCGAACTGTTCGTGCAGCCGCGCATCAACAACAATGACACGGTGACCATGCTGATCCGGCCCACGTTCATCGAAGGCGCTGGGAGCGTCATCGGGCCCAACGGGGTGGTAGTCCCGATCACTCAGACAACGGGAACCGAGACCGTGGTCACCATTGCCGACGGAGCAACCCTCCAGATTGCAGGATTCGAGCGCAGTCTTGACGAATACAACACCCGGTTCAGCGGCGCTTTGAAGATGATCGACGCCCGGGTGGAGTCACACCCGGCGCTGTTCGTGACGCCGCGTATCATACGGGAGCTCGAAGAACAACGCAGATAGGCAATCAAGGGAGGAGATCGGATGGCTGGCACATGCGGCTGGATCGTTGCGTTGAGAGTGGATTCGCGGGTTGACAATGCGGTCAAGGTGCAGGATGTGCTCACAAAGCACGGCTGCAAGATCAAGGTCCGTCTTGGGCTGCACGAGACATCCCAGGACTACTGCGCCAACTACGGGCTGATTGTTCTGCACTGCTGCGGGTCTGAGGAAGAGGTCGGCCAGCTCGTCAGTGACCTCAACGCAGTGGACGGAGTGAGCGCGAAGTCCATGGGCATGGACATGTAGAGGAGATCCGGCAGGCCAGAACGGCGGCGGGGCACATCTCTCCCCGGCGGAGACGGCGCCCCGCGATGCTGTCTGCCGGTGGCCATTGCGGGCATTGGGGGACTGGCATCCGAGTTCGTGCCGTTACGAGCTCGGTGCCTGTACCCAATGCACCCGGCCCTCACCGGATACCCAGGATCAGGTACGGCTCCGGCACCCGGTCCGGTGCGGCGGTCTCAACGAGCCCGTCTTCCCACGCCTGATGCAGCAGGCTCACCGGAGGCCCGGCCTCAGGTCCCCAGACGCCTAGTTGGGCGCGGTTCAGCAGGATATGGGTGATCCCCCGGCTGCGCAGGTGGTCGATGAGCGATTCCGGGGTGGCCAGCCGGTCATACGGGATCAGCCGGTGGTGCCCGGCGTCGCCCCACAGGTAGTCGCAGTCGATATAGTACCCTCGCGGCTCGCCGTACAGGATCGCCTTCTTTCCCTCGGGCACCAGTTCACTGAGCACCCTTGATGCCTGGTACGGCTGACACATGACCCGCAGGTAGGCGTCCTCAGGGAAGAGCCCGAGAGTGACGGAGAGCGCTGGCGCGGCGATGTAAGCCGTCATCCCCACAGCCACCGCCAGCCAGAGTGTGGGCATCGCGCGCAAGATCGCAGGGCGCAGGTTCGCCCATGCGGCCCCGGTCACCGGGGCCAGAAGGGCCACCGTCGGCAATGCGTAGCGCGAAAGCTGCATCGACCACACCCACCATAGCCAAAGGGGCAGCACGATCCACAGGATCACCGCTCCGGTCCGGCGCGTTTCGGGCGCGAGCGATCCTGCCAGCGCCAGCGCGAACCACGCGCCCAGCCCCAGGAGATAGAGTGGGCCGATCCAGTACTGCAGGAAGGTTGGCAATGCCGCGCGGCTGCCCTGGCGCCAGTGGACCTCGAAAGGCACCGGGTTGACGGTGAGATTCAGCGGCGCCAGCAGCATGTTGAGCGGCGCGCGCGGCCCGAGAAACCGGCGCTCGGACGGGCTTAGTTCGAAGTACTCTTTCGATGGCGGCAGGTCACCCACGCCGAACTCCCGCTGGTGGTATTCGTAGGCCTTTGCTTCCTCAGGGCCCCAGTACTTCCCCCCGAAGACGCTATATGCGAAGGGGTACACGGGATTCCCGGTCAGTACCCAGGTCTTGATGTACCACGGGGATGCGAGGATTCCCGCGAGGAACGCGAAAATGAGCACCGCCCTGAGTGCCCCGACGGGGCCTTGCATGCCGCGCAGGGCCAGGATGGCCACGGCGATGAGCATCACGCCGAACTGCGGGATGCCCTGCATCTTCGTGCCCATCATCACCCCACAGAGTACCCCGGCGAGGGCGAGAAGCCCGGTATCGCGACTGCGGCGCCAGTCCAGGAGTGCGCTCAGAGCGAGCAACCCCAGCGCCGTGGTGCTCAGGTCCACGTACCCGACCTGCATCAGCCAGCCCACAAGGGGAGTTCCGGCGAGGCTGAGTGCCGCCCACCGCCCGGACTCGCGGCCCAGGTGACGCCGGGCGATGAGCCACGCCGCCCCGAGAGCGATGCAGCCGAAGGCCCAGTGAAAGAGCTTCGCCAGGCCCGGGCCCTGGAACAGCATGCCCAGGCTGAACAGTAACTGGGGCACCGCGGGGAAGTGGGAGTGGTGGTCATACCATAGCGGGGCATAGTGACCGGTCCGGGCGTATATCTTCGCCTGCGCCAGGTGTTCGGCGAGGCCGTCCCAGTCATTGTCCGCAGGCGGAGCGAGCGCTGCCAGGGAAGTCAGCAGCAGCCAGACCACAAGCAGCCACGGAATGCCCGTCTCGGGTCTGATGATGGCGAGTCCCGCCAGAAATGCCAACGCGACCGCCGCTATCACCAGCACGGAACTGCCGCCAACGCCTGTGATGAGCAGGGAGAGCGGCAGCACAATGGCCATGCAGGCCAGCACCGCAAGCAGCACCACCCGCCTCCCCGGTGCGCCCAGCGTAAAAGTCCCGTTGCCGGCGGTGGTTCTGACGAGTTGTGCAAGTGCGCGCGCCCTTCCAAGACCCATCAGCGCGGAGAGAGCCAGAATGGCCAGGGCGAAGACGGTGTTCAGCTTCCCGAAGATGCCCGCCAGTGCCAGCAAGTAGGCGATGAGACCGTACCCGAGGGCCAGGGAGTAGAGCAGGCCGCCACGAGTGTTCGCTTCTCGCGGGCATATCCACGCGAGCAGACGGTTCCCGGCAAGAACCGCCGCGGATGAAATCGCGGCGAAAAGCACTGGCGCGGTCAGGAGGGTCATGCTACAGCCTGCAGAGGGAGATGATCAGGGTTTCCAGGGCCAGCCGGTCGTCCATGCGCTGCTCGCCTTGCCCTTTGAGGGCAAGGTCGGTCTCGTGAACCTTCACGAATGCCCGGACGAGTTGCACGTCACTGAAGTTCCGGGCCTGCTGCTGGTACTTCGTGATCAGGAATCGCCGGCCCTTGGTGGCTTCGAAGAAGTTGTGTTCCGAGGGCAGCCGCCCGGCCCACTGTTCGGCGGCATCCCCCGGGCGTTCCAGGTTCACGCCCGCGGCCCCGAGGACCCGGGCCTGCCACACAAGCCGCAGTTGCCGGGCGATCATCGCCAGGATCGGCATTGCCGCTCCCTGAGCGCCGCTGGCCGGGAGCAGGTCCGGGAGAGTGGTCAACGCAGCTCTCGCATCGCGCTTCCCGATTGCGTCAACGAGGTCGAAAACCGTGTTCTCCCGCTCACCCACCACGATGTCCTGCACGTCGGACAGACTGATCCGCGATTGGTCCGGGCCCACGTAGGTGACCAGCTTGTCGATCTCGCTAAGGATCAACTCCAGGCTGCTGCCGACAGTCTCCACGAGAGCTTTCGCAGCCGGGGGAGCGATGGACTTGCCCCGCGCGGCGATCTCATCGGCGACCCACGCGGGCAGTTCGCGGTCGGCAGGAGCGCCGGCCTCGATGATCTGTCCCGCCGCCTCGATGGCTTTGCGCAGATCGGCGGCAACCGGCGGGCCTTTGCGGGAGTATTCGGTGCTGGACTGGGCGTCAAGCACGAGAATGGTGGCCGGCGGCATGGTGCTCACGCCCCGCGCCAGGGATTTCTGGGCCGCGTTGGTCAGCTTGTCGAGATCACGGACCACGATGACCCGGGTATCCGCCATGAGCGAGCCGGAGCCGAGGATGCTCACAATGCCCTCCGGGCCTGCGTCCGGCGCGGAGACAGCCACCAGGCCCCACTCGCGCTCTGCCTCGGGCAGGTTGGCAGCCACAATCTGGTCCACCACCCGCTGGCGCAGGCTGGAAGCGGTGCCGTACACGAGTGTGAGCGGGCACGTGGGGTTCAAACGCGTGGTATCCGGGCTGGGCACGTGAGGGACTCCTGTTGGGTGGGACAGACTCTACCACAGACTACAATGCTCTACGGATGCGGAAGGTTCCTGGACCGGCTCTCGCGGCTCAGACCCCCGCGATCTCCTCGAGCCGAACCTCGCGTCCCTCCTGCGCCGAAAGATACGCGGCTTTCAACACCCGCAGCACTCTCGCCCCGTCGCGTGCGGTGATGGGCGACTCAGATCCCCCGTCCAGGGCTTCGATGAACGCGCCAATCATCGCGGGGATCGCCTCGGGCGCGAAGCTCAGGTTGCGCGCGCCGCCATTGTGCATCGTGACCTGCTCCGCAGCCGAATGGCACGTGATCGTGCCTGCGGTCCCGGTTACATCAGCCCGGAAGTAGCTCTCTGGAGGGTTCTGAGTGGTTGTCCGGCCTGTGGTCATGTGCCCCACGGCACCGCTTTCGAACCGCAGGCTCAGTGTGCCCATGTCCTCCATACCCGCATACTGGTAGTCCGGGTAGAACTCGCTCCCCATCAACGCGTAGACGGACTCCACTTCTGAACCTGTGAGCCAGAGCAGGTAGTCCAGGGCGTAGTACCCGAAGTTCGTGACCTCCCCGCCTCCCACGCTCTCGAGATACCCCGGGCTTGCGATGAAACCCGCCAGCGGCCCGCCGCCCTGGATGAAGGTGAAACTCGCGACCAGGATGTCGCCCACGGCGCCGCCGATGACCTGCTCGCGCATGGTCCGTAGGGTGGGGGAGAAGCGGGTGCCCAGGGTGACAAGCATCTGCACCCCGGCACGGTCGATCGCATTCACGATGCGCCGCGCGCCGTCCATATCTGCGCAGATCGGCTTGTCCCGCACGATATGCTTGCCTGCCGCGCAACAGGCCTCGACCAACTCGGGCGCGGCAGATGGCTCACACATCAGACTGATGATGTGCACGTCATCACGGGCCAAAAGATCGCGATAGTCGGCATAGTAGACGGCATCGTGCTCCTGGGCGTACTGGGTCGCGCAAACCTTCGGGTCCTTGCCCTCCAGCATTGCTTCCGAGACGCCCGGGTATTGGCTGACTGCCCTCAGGCGGCATGATGGATGCGCCTTCAGTGCAAGTTCGTAAGAGTGTTGCCCGCGCACACCGACCCCGATCACACCAATTCCATAGTTCATGGCAGCCTCGCGTCCGTCAGGATCCGACTCTCAACACCCCCCGGCGTCTCCTACCACTGGTGCTCGATCAGCCACCTGCGCAGGAACCGAAGGCCCGTCTCCACGCGGATCTCATGCCCTCCCTCGTGCAGGTCGAGTTCCGCGCGCTCGGGGATCCCCAGTTTCGCGTAGTGACTGCGGGCGTGGGCGAACTCCTCTTGTACGAAGGGCCACCAGGCAATGCCGTCTGCTTTGCCGGTCTGAGACATAAAGGCCCTGGGGCAGATGAGCGATACGAGGTCGCTGTCTGTGAACTCCCGCAGCCACCCGGGGATCCAGATGTGCTCCTCCTGGACCGACAGGAAGCAGCTGTAGCGTGGATCGTCGATGACCATTTTCCTGATGCGGTGGTTGAACCAAGCGCAACAGACACCGGCCTTGATACGCATCTCCAGGGGCATCGTGAAGAGCGTGTACGCTCCGCCGAGGCTGATGCCCCACATGCCAACGCGTTCGATATCCACGTCGTCTCGTGTCTCCACGTAGTCCAGCAGGCGACTGATCTTCGCAATCTCGAGGCCCCAGAGGGTCTTGCCCAGGAGGCTCGCAAGACGGGTCTGGCGGGCCCTCGGCGGCCCTTCGGTGATGTTGCACGGCGCGAGAACCGCGAAACCCGCCTCGACAACGCGCCGGCCGTATTCGTGGTACAGCATCGCGTCATCCAGGAAGCCGAAAACGCGCTCGGGTGAACTCCCGATCCCATGCTGGCAGATGACCAGGGGTACCGGTCCCTCGGCCTTCTTCGGCAGGACCAGCGTGCCGCGTCCGCGCAGACCGGGGTATAGATCGATGGTAACCCAGTAGCCGATCATGTCATCGTCTTCGAGCCATGGCTCCACCAACGGGTTCATGTCATCCACGCATTCGCCGTAATCACCCACCGCTTCCAGCCAGCGGCGGCGATTGCCGTCCACCGACTGCAGGAACGCCGCTTCGGACGAGTAGTCACGATCCCAGTGGGCAGCCTGCCGGTCGGCGTAGTGCTCATGCAGGATACGGAAGAAATCTTCGGTCTCCTTGCGCATCAGGCTCTGGCGGTCATTCTGGCCGCGCTCGATGAGCCCACGCGGTGTCTCGAAAGCGTTGTCGTAATAGGTCACGGTCTGCCTCCAGCTCTGGTCTGGTGACGACTGCATGGCAGGAGACTTCTTCGCCGCTTCCGGGAATCCTTGCAGATTCCCGGCGCTGTTGGTAGTATTCGACTCTCGGCAGTCTGAGCCGGCTGAGGCCGGTCCGCGAAGGGTGGTTCACTCATGTACAAGGTTACTCTCATTCCCGGCGACGGTACGGGGCCTGAAGTCAGCGCGGCCATGCGGCAGTGCGTTGAGGCCACGGGCGTTGCGATCGAGTGGGAAGTCGTGCACGCGGGGGTTGACGTGCTGGAGGAGAAGGGCACGCCCCTTCCCGACGACGTGATCGAGTCGATCAAGCGCACGAAAGTCGCCATCAAGGGCCCCGTCACTACTCCGGTCGCTGGGGGCTTCCGCAGCGTTAACGTGGCCCTTCGCAAGAAGCTGGACCTGTACGCCTGCGTGCGCCCGTGCCGCTATTACGAGGGAGTGCGCTCGCGCTACCCGGAGACTGACGTGGTTGTGGTCCGCGAGAACACCGAGGATCTCTACGCTGGCATCGAGTTCGAGGTGGGATCTCTTGAGGCCACTAAGATCGCTGATGTGATCGCTGAGATTGAGGGGGTGCGCATTCGCGAGGACTCCGGCATCAGCATCAAGCCCATCTCTGTCTTCGCCACGGAGCGCATTGTGCGGTTCGCCTTCGACTACGCCATCCAGAACAACCGGCGCAAGGTGACGGCCGTCCACAAGGCCAACATCATGAAGTTCTCCGACGGCCTCTTCCTGAATGTTGCGCGACGCGTGGCGGAAGAGGAATACGCGGACAGCGGCATCGAGTTCGAGGATCGCATCGTGGACAACATGTGCATGCAGCTTGTGCAGAAGCCGGACCTGTACGACGTCCTGGTGCTGCCCAATCTCTACGGGGACATCATCAGCGACCTTGCATCCGGTCTCGTGGGCGGTCTCGGGGTCGCTCCGGGCGCCAATATCGGGACGGACTGCGCGGTGTTCGAACCTACCCACGGCAGCGCTCCCAAGTACGCCGGCCAGAATAAGGTCAATCCCGTTGCAACGATCCTGTCCGGGGTCATGATGCTGAAGTACCTCGGGGAGACGGAGGCCGCGCAGCGGCTCGACGATGCGGTTGCAGCGGTGCTGAGGGAAGGCAAGTCGGTCACGTACGACCTCAAGCCCGAACGTGATGACCCCACCGCAGTCGGCACCAGCGACATGGCCGACGCAATCTGCGCTGCGATGGAGTAGACCGAGATACGTTGAGTTGGGTGCCACACCAGGCCCCGCATGGTGTGTTTCGAGACAGCGGAGTAAGCCAGACGCCCGGCTGATGCATTCAGCCGGGCGTCTCTGTGCGCGTCTCAGGTGTGCGGTCTCCGCTACCCCCGCGGGGCCGCCGCGATGACTTCGGGCGCTACGCCGTCCTCGAAAACCGAGAAGTTCCTGCGGAAGGAATCGCAGAGCTTCCGCGCGGCCTCGTCGTACCCAGTCGGATCGCCCCAAGTGTTCTTCGGGTCGAGGAGGCGCGGCTCCACATCCGGGCAGCGTGTCGGGACTTCGAAGCCGAAGAAGGGGTCCTTGCGCATCGGCACATCGTCCAGATCGCCGTTGATGGCGGCGTTCAGGATCGTGCGCGTCAGCCCGATGTTGATTCGGTGTCCGACGCCGTACGGGCCGCCTGTCCAGCCTGTGTTGACCAGCCAGACATTGACGTTGTGCGTACGGATGCGCTGCCCCAGCATGTTCGCGTAGACGCCGGGGTGCAGGGCCATGAACGGCGCGCCGAAACAGGCGCTGAAGGCGGGCTTGGGCTCGTTGATGCCGACCACAGTACCCGCGACCTTCGCGGTGTACCCTGACAGGAAGTGGTACATGGCCTGCTCAGGATCGAGGCGGGCAACAGGGGGCATGACGCCGAACGCGTCGCAGGTGAGGAACACGATGTTTCGGGGGTGCCCGGCCACACCGCCGCGGACGATATTCTCCAGATGGGTCAGCGGGTATGCAGCCCGGGTGTTTTCGGTGAAGGACTGGTCGTCAAGGTCAACGCGCCGTGTCTCGAAATCCACCATCACGTTCTCCATGATGGTGCCGAACTTCCGGGTGCACTCGTATATCTGCGGCTCGGCTTCACGCGACAGGTTGATGACCTTGGCGTAGCAGCCGCCCTCGAAATTGAAGATCCCGTTTTCGCTCCAGCCGTGTTCGTCGTCGCCGATGAGAGCCCGGCGCGGATCGGCTGACAGCGTGGTCTTCCCGGTGCCTGAGAGGCCGAAGAAGAGCGCGACGTCGCCCTGGTTCCCTACGTTCGCGGAGCAGTGCATCGACAGCACTTCGCTCTGCGGCAGCAGGTAGTTCATGATCGTGAAAACGGACTTCTTGATCTCGCCGCCGTACCGGGTGGCGCCGATGAGAACCGTGCGCTCCTTAAAGTTCACGATGATGAATGTTTCTGAGGCCACGCCGTAATCTTCCGGCGGTTGGGCGTGCAGGCCGGGTAGGGAGATGATGCGGAACTGCGGGATGTGGTTGAACAGTTCCTCGCGGTCTTTGATCTGGATGAACATGTTCCGGGCGAACAGGCTCTGCCATGCATCCTCGGTGATGACCCGGATCGGCAGGCGGTACTGGGGGTCAGCGCCGACATAGCAGTCCTGGACGAAGAGGTCCCGCCCCTGGATGTACGAGAGCATGTGGTTGTAGAGCTTGTGGTAGTGCTCCTCGGAAATGGGACGGTTGACCTCGCCGTCCCAGTTGATCTTGTCGCCGCTGACATCTTCCTGCACGATGAACTTGTCGTTGGGTGACCGGCCCGTGGTATGGCCGGTGCGCACAACGATTGGGCCCAGGTGAGCAAGCAGACCCTCGCGGCGACGGATGACCTGCTCGTAAAGCTGGGCTGTGGGCAGTGTCCAGTAGACTCTGCCGACGTTCCGTATGCCATGGTGTTCAAGACCGTGAACTGGGCGCTGTGTGTCCGGCATGTGCTACTCTCCTTGTCAGGTGGGCCGCAGTCGCTCCGCGGGAGCGATGCCCGACGCGGACGCTATGGCCTGACATCTGAGGAGCGCGGTCTAACCCCCGCGCAGTCTCTGTTCCAAATTCTCCAGTTGCCGGGTGAGTTCCTGCGGAAGCCTGGCGCCGAACTGGGCATAGTGCTCGCGGATCAGATCCACCTCGCGCAGCCAGCCTTCGGTATCGACTGAGAGCAACTCCGACATGTCGGCGTCTGAGACGCCTTCGGGGCGCTCGATCGCCCCCAGAGTGGGCATGATACCGATGGGTGTTTCGCGGCCTTCTGCGCGGCCGGCACAGCGGTCGAAAATCCAGGCCAGGACACGGCTGTTCTCGCCGTAACCGGGCCACAGCCAGCGACCGTCACCACCCTTGCGGAACCAGTTGACGAAGAAGACCGAAGGCAGCTTACTGCGGTCATGTGTCGCGCCGAGGTTCAGCCAGTGCTGGAAGTAGTCGCCCATATGGTACCCGCAGAAGGGGAGCATCGCCATGGGGTCGCGCCGGACGGTTCCTGCCTTGAGGTCCAGGGCGGCAGCGGTGACCTCCGACCCGACGATCGAGCCAAGGAAGACGCCGTGATTCCAGTCGAACGCCTCGTATACCAGCGGGACAGTGCTCGGGCGCCGGCCACCGAACAGAATGGCGCTTATCGGCACTCCTTCAGGGTTCTCCCATTCCGGGGCGATTACGGGGCACTGCGCGGCGGAGACGGTGAAACGGGCGTTGGGGTGGGCTGCGGTGCCGTCCATGCCGGGCTGCCACCGGTTGCCCTTCCAGTCGATGACGCCCGACGGCGGCTCGCCGTCAAAGCCCTCCCACCAAACGTCGCCGTCTTCTGTCAGGGCCACGTTGGTGTAGATGGTGTTGCGGGCGATGGTCCTCATGGCGTTGGGGTTGGAGTCCATCGAGGTGCCGGGAGCAACTCCGAAGAAGCCGGCCTCGGGGCTGATCGCGTAGAGCCGACCGTCCTGACCGAACTTCATCCAGGCAATGTCATCGCCAACGGTCTCAACCCGCCATCCGGGCAGGGTGGGAACCACCATCGCGAGGTTCGTCTTCCCGCAGGCGCTGGGGAATGCCGCGGTCACATACTTGCTCTCGCCCTCAGGGTTGGTGAGCTTGAGGACGAGCATGTGCTCAGCCAGCCAGCCCTCGTCCCGGGCGATGACCGACGCAATGCGCAGGGCCAGGGTCTTCTTGCCCAGGAGTGCATTGCCGCCGTAGCCGGACCCGAAACTCCAGATCAGCCGCTCCTCAGGGAAATGCGAGATGTACTTCTTCTCCATGGGTGCGCACGGCCAGGCCACGTCCTCCTCGCCCTCAGCAAGGGGCTTGCCTACGGAATGCAGGCACGGGATGAACTCCCCGTCTTCCCCAAGAACCTCCAGGACCGCGCCGCCCACACGGGTCATGATGTGCATGTTGACCACGACGTACGGGCTGTCGGTGAGTTCCACGCCGATCTTCGCGATCTCCGAGCCGACCGGCCCCATGCTGAAGGGGATCACATACATCGTCCGCCCCTTCATGCAGCCGTCATACAGCCCACGCATGATGCTCTTCAGCTCGGCTGGGTCGACCCAGTTATTGGTTGGGCCGGCAGCCTCTTCCGTTAGCGAGCCGATGAACGTGCGGTTCTCCACACGCGCCACGTCGCTGGGGTCGGACCGGAACAAGACCGAGTTTGGGCGTAATTCAGGGTTGAGGGGGATTGCCGAGCCAGACTTCACCATCGCCGCTACGAGACGGTCGTATTCCTCACGGGAACCATCGCACCACATGATCCGGTCCGGCCTGGTCATCTCAGCAATTTCCTCGACCCAGGCAATCAGCCTAGCGTGACGGGTAGGAGCCGGCATCGTCCATCTCCTCGGCATTCAGGTTAGGCGGGATCTCCCGGCCGTTTCAGCGCATCAGGATCCCGCGAAACAGAACCAGACGGCCTAGTCATAGCCCAGCCCCGACGTGCCTATGGTCTCCGTAGACACGTTCCCGTCGGTGACGGTGAACAGCGGCTGGTGGCGGCTACGGAAATCCGGCTCCGACCAGGGAATGAACTGCCGCGAGTTACATTCGACACCCATCAGCGTGTCGATTCGGGCAGCGAAGCCCACCGAGTGCAGTAGCGAGCGACCGGGGTTTGTCAAGTCCTGAACGGTCAACACCATGCCTGCTTGCAAGGCCTTGGCGACGTATAATAGCGAGGATGAATGGCCTTTGCAAGTCTTGATGCCCACACCGGACCACCCGAGTTGAAGCGCAAGGTCCACCTTGCCCACGTCAGTCACACCCTCATCCACCACCACAGGCTTGATTGCGGCCACTTCGGACATGTCGAAGTGATGCAAAGCCAGGTCCCGCTCGGTGGGCTGCTCCAGGTAAAGGAGGCTGTCGAATGCAAGCGGCGAGGCGCTCTGAAGCTTCTCGAGGTACTCAAGGACCGTGGCAGGGCTCTCGTTCATCTCGTTCGAGTCGGTGGAGAGCCAAAAGCGTCCCTCCATGCCCAGTTGTCCGTAGGTGGCCTGGATGACCTCAGCGACCTCCTTCGTCCGCGCCACATCCCAGTCGATGTCCGTGCCCCGCAGTTTCACCTTGAAGCAGCGCAGCCCGTCGCGGGCGATCCACTGGTCGAGGCTCACCGGAACCCCATCATCCGGGTCCTCATCGGTAATCTCAGCCGCCGTGAGCTTGTCCATTCCGCCCACCAGGTGAAACACCGGAAGTTGGGGTTTGTACGCTTTCAGGATATACTCACTGATGTAGCGTCCCGTGAAATCGGCGCCGCACCAGCGCGACAGGTCGTGTTCCATGAACTCCGGCCCGTAGGCATCGTAGCAGCAGACGCCGTTCGCCCTGCCGAAAGCATCATGGATCGCCGCGTCCGCCGGGCTTGAGCATACGAGAGAAGCCAGAACTGGCACGGGTTCGCCGAGTTCGAGGTCAGCGCCCACTGATTCGCCGATCTGCAGGAGCCCGGGCTTGGCCTCCATGTACAGGTCCACGGGATGGCCGAAGTGGGACTCGGTGACCAGCATGTCGCAGAAGCGTATGGCGATCTCGCGCATGGCCTCATCGCGGACCTCGTGAGAAAGGACTGCGCTGGGGAAGGCCCAGATGTCGCTCAGAAGGATATTGCCGTATCCGTCGGCAACCTTACCTGACCGAGTCTCCACGCGCGCTCGCACGGTGAGCGATGTTATGGCCCGGATGACCCCGGTACCGAACTTCAGGGGTACCCGGAAGTGCTCGTCGGTGAAGACCGGCTCAAGCTCAAGGATGCGGATGTCAGACTGCACGCGAATCACTCACTTGTAACCACACTGGCCAACGGCGTGTGTTGTTTGGTCCGATGCGAAACGACGGACCGCCGGTTTCGTCCGGCAGAAAAGATATGATACCACAATCCCGCCGCCACACTCCGCTAAATACCGCGTCTGTCGCCGGGTTGCTGCTGGCTCTGTGTCTCGCCGCGGCATCCAGTGCACCGGCCGCCGACCTTCTGCCCGTGGCCGTCTGTCCTGCGGTGGATTGGCCCCCACTGCTCGACGGCGACCTGAACGAGACTGCCTGGGCCTCCGCTGGATACGTAGGCCCCCTGACCAAAGTCGGCACTCATGCCCTGCCCGCGGAAGCCACCTCCTGCCAGGTCATGCTGGCGGACGATCGGCTGTGGCTGGGCGTAACCTGCTTTGAAAGTCGCATGCCCGACGTCGCGGCTACCGCGGAGGGCCGCGACCACCCGCGAGCTTGGACCGACGACTGCGTGCACATCTTCATCGCCACCGGGAATGCCTCCGTCGAGTACTACCACCTGGTGGTCACCGTCGGCAATGCGGTTTTCGACGAGCGCGTCTATGATGCGGGCCAGGAGCGCGATACCCGCTGGAACGCGGACATCGAGACCGCCGTGCAACGCCTGAGTGATCGGTGGACATGCGAGGTCTCCGTCGCACTTCCTCCGGGTGACAATGCGGCAGTCCCATGGCGGTTCAACGTCGCCCGCAGCGAGACGCCGTCCAGTGAATGGACCAGTTGGGGACCGCTGAACGCCAGCCTCCACGAGTTCCAGCACTTTGGGCAGCTAGTTCCAGCCGATAGTCCGGTGATCCGGACAGCCGACATCGGCAGGCCCTTCCTCGGCCGCAACGAGTTCCGAGTCGCCGTCACCTCGGCCGGGCCGGGGCAGCATGCGGATGTCGAGGTGGTTCGCGAGGGCCGGGTCTATACCAAAGCGCGCGTCCCCCTGCGGTCAGGCTCCGCGGCGGCGATGAGTTACGAGATTCGCGACGAAGGCCGTGCCGCGGTGAGGCTCGCAGTCCGGGATTCCACTGACGGCAGGCTGCGGTTCGCCACTCCGCCTGTGTGGTTCGATGCCCGTCCCGTGCGGAGGCTGGTGGAACAGGCAGTGGCCAGTCTGGACCGCGTTGCGCAGACGGTCCGCAACGCCCCAAATGGCCTTCTTGGACGGGAGATCCTGCGGGAGGTGCGATCCACAAAGCGCGATGCCTCGGCGATCGTGGATGAGGCGGAGGCGCTGATCGACGCCGGCACCGTCCCCCCGACTGCCTGGGACGCGCTGCATGAGCGGGCCCTTGGGCTGGGCCCGAAGCTCAGGGTCACCCAGTTCAAGGGCCGACTGGCGGCGCAGAAACGCGAGCGGCTGCCCGGCTTCGCACTGGGAGTCGAGCACGCCTTGCGCAAACTGAGGCCCGAAGATGCGTCCTATCGCACCGTGCAACTCCTCAGCCTCTCAGGGGCGCGGAGAGAGCGCACTTCCGGCCAGGTGGTGATCGTCTCACTGGGGGAGACCGTCGAGGGTTTGACCGTGGACTGGACCGACCTCACCGGACCGAAGGAGTCCCGAATCGCGCGGGGTTCGGTTCAGATAAGTCGCGTCGGATACGTGCGGACGCGCCCTCCGGTATACGAGGTCGAGCATGTCGGCGAGTGGCCCGACCCGCTCATGCCACTCGAACCCTTGTCGGTCCCTGCCGGGCGTATCCAGCCGCTTTGGGTGACGGTGAGCATCCCCCCGGA
>JAGPGE010000605.1 GCA_018056145.1 Armatimonadota bacterium | reverse complement strand
CTCCAGGCCGACAAGCTGTGGGTCTACATCGGCCGCGCGCTGCCCGAGGGTTCCGCTCTGCCGGAATGCCCGCCCGAGCTGGTGCGGGACGGGGTCATCACTCGCGCTGGGCTTGCGTATGCGCTGTCGCAGATGGTGCATGGCTGGCCGTTCTGATCGCCCGCCGCTGAGTGCATCGACCATGTGTTTCACCGAACGTTACCGAATACAGGCCGCGAAAGGTTGCGGGGGCATGTCACGTCTGTTATACTTCACCGTTGTTGGCGTAGTGATTGCAGTGTTCATCGAAGCAAATGCTGAAGGACGTACCAGATGATTCACCTAGAAGGCGTTAGCGTTGTCTACCCGTCTGGGGTGCAGGCGTTGAACGATGTAAGCCTGCACATCGGCCGGGGCGAATTCTGCTTCATCGTTGGGAGCTCGGGCAGCGGGAAGTCCACGTTGCTGCAGTTGATCTACCGAGAGGTTTCGCCCACTTCCGGCCGCGTGGTGTTCGACGGCCAGGACGTTGCCCAACTACCCGCCGCCAAAGTCCCCTTCCTGCGCCGCAAGATCGGCATTGTTTTCCAGGATTTCCGCCTTCTGCCGGACATGACGGTGTGGGAGAACGTGGGCTTTGCGCTGGACGTACTCGGGGCGACCCGCCGTGAGAAGCACCGCAAGGTTCCCATCAGCCTGGAGCTCGTGGGGCTTGGGGAGAAAGCCGCATCCTTCCCCCATGAACTGTCGGGCGGCGAGCAGCAGCGGGTCTGCATCGCCCGGGCTCTTGTCAACGGTCCGCCGGTCCTGCTGTGTGACGAACCCACCGGGAATCTTGACCCGGACACGTCCTGGGACATCGTGGAACTCCTGTCGCATATCTCCGAGACGGGCACGACAGTGCTGATGGCAACGCACGATAAGTACATCGTTGATCGCCTGCGCAAGCGCGTGGTGAACCTGGTGCGCGGTACGCTGGTCCGCGACGATCAGACCGGGACCTACGATGTCTCTTAATACCTTCGAATTCCTTGCAAGCCAGGCATCATCGGCAATCCGGCGCAACCCAATGGTCACCATAGCGGCGATCACGAACGTGGCGGTGGCGCTGGCGATCCTTGGCGCGTTCGCGCTGGTGGCCATCAACCTGCACCACATGGCGGCGCTCGAGGCCCAGTCGGCAGTGATCACCTGTGAACTCGACGAAGGCGCTGACCCGGCTGACGTGGAGGCCGCTCTCCTGCTGGACATGCGGGTGAAGGGCACGAAGTTCGTCACCCGTGATCAGGCACTGGAGAATCTGGCGAAAAAGTGGGACTTCGACCTCAATGTGCTCAAGGCGATGGGCAACCCTCTGCCTGACACTATTTTGGTCTACGTGTCGGACCCCGAGGAGATTGGGGCGGTGGCTGATGCAGCGGGTAAGGTGGAGGGCATCGGGAAGGCCTGGTATCCCGAACAGATTACCGAGAAGATCCTGACCGTCGCGCGTGGGGTGAAGATCTCGGGTCTGGTGGTAGGCGCGATACTCATCCTTGCCACACTGACCGTGATCAGCACCACGATCCGGTTGACGATCTACGCTCGCCGGCGTGAGATCAGGATCATGCAGCTTGTGGGCGCCACGCGGTGGTTCATCCGCCTGCCCTTCCTGCTCGAAGGCCTGTTCCAGGGGGTCATGGGAGGCCTCGTGGCCGCGATTGGCGTTATGACTGGTTACATCTATCTCGAAGCATATGCTGAGCAGAATCTGCAGTTTGTTTCGCTTTACACCACCACCGACTTCCTGGTGCTCTTCGGCGCAGGGGTATTGCTGACGGGAGCGGTCTTCGGGGCAGTGGGCAGTCTGGCGGGCATCCGCCAGTACCTGCGCACCGTCTAGACGTCCGAGGTGATAGTCTTGACCGCCACACAATCCGCCCGCATTCGGCGCATCTCGGCCGCTTTCGTCTCGATCGTGCTCGCATGCCTGATCGCCGCGTCCCATGGCTTCGCAGCCAATCGGAGCACACTCAAAGGTCGCCTGGAGGGCGCCAAGAAGAAGGTCGCCGCCGCGAAGCAGGAGATTGTCCGGAAGCGCGAGGCGGCACACGAGGCGAAGAACGAACTGATCGACGCACAGCAGGAACTGGCTGCCGCCGAGTCCCGCCTCAGCCGGGCACGGCGACGCCTCGAACAGACTCGCGAGGAACTCATCGTCGTGCGCCGGGAGCTTGCCGAGGCGCGTGCGCGGCTCGCCAAGCATCAGAAAGCCATGTCCGAACGCATTCTGTCCCTGTTCCGGCAGCAGGAACCGTGCTATCTGGAGGTCGTCCTGCGGTCCACGAGCTTCGAGGACTTCGCCAGCCGCACAGAATTCACCAAACAACTGTGTGCCTGGGATGAGCAGACCCTGACGGTGTTCGCTTCCGACCGGGCGAAAATCGAGCGGCAACAGGCGCTCCTGGAGAAGAAAGAGGCGGAGCAGAAGGAACTGGAGGCCAAGGTGGCGCGCGAGAGGAAACTGGTGGCGGCCAAGGCGGCCGAGGCCAAGGTGCTGCGGGACCGCGCGCTGAATGACCTTGCCGAGGCAGAGCGCCAGTACCAGGCCCAGGTGGCTGCTTCCAGGGCCATCGAGGCGCAGCTGGCCGCCATTGCACGCGGGGTTGGTCGCTACCGCCATGAAGGCAGCTGGAGCGGAAGCCTGCTGAAGCCCGTTGGCGGGCCGATCACGAGCTCTTTCGGGTACCGTATTCACCCGATCCTGCGAACGCGCCGGTTCCACAATGGCATCGACATCTCCGCCCCCGGAGGCTCCACCATCCATTCGGCTGACAGCGGCACCGTTGTCTCGGCGGGCTGGCAACCGGCATACGGGCTCACGGTGATCATTGACCATGGCAGCGGCGTTTCCACCATGTACGCCCATTGCCAGCGTGGAAGCATCCAGGTCTCTCCGGGCCAGCGGGTCGCACGGGGTCAGCCCATCGCGGCTGTGGACAGCACTGGCTGGAGCACTGGCAACCACCTGCACTGGACCGTCTTTAAGAACGGCAGCGCGGTCAACCCGGTCGGCTTCTGACCCGCTGACGCGAACCATTGCGCGCCGAAGGCCGTCTGAAACACAACGCGGATTCTGGCGCTTATCAGCCCTGTGCAAATCCACGCACCTGCGCCGGTACCCCGGTGCAGACTACCGCAAAGGCAGGACAGCAACGTGCTGAAAGTATCAGGCAAGGCACAGATCGGCATCGTGTTCCTGATCGCGCTTCTCTCCTTCATTGGAGGAATGGCAGCGCGCCACGCCATGGGAATGGACGGAGTATTGACGGTTGCGGCGCGCATCGTCCAAGCAATACCGGGAGTGCTGCAGATTGAGGACGCATCCCTAGTTCCCGCGGCTTCGGACCTGCGGCCACTCCAGACGTTCTGGGAGGTCCGCGAGCGGGTCAGGAAGCAATTCGTGTACGAAGTTGAGGACGACAAGAAGCTGACCTACGGGGCTATCCGCGGCATGCTTGGCTCGCTGGACGACCCGTACACGCGCTTCTACACCCCTGAGGAGTACCAGGAGTTCCAAGAGGAAACCTCCGGGCATTTCGACGGCATCGGGGCAGTGCTCGAGAGCCGCACTGTGGGTGAGGAAGGCGCCAGCGAGGTCTTCATTAGCTCGATTCTTCCCGAAGGCCCGGCCTCCAAGGCCGACCTGCACCCTGAAGACGTGATTCTTGCCGTCGACGGCATTCCCACCAAGGGCATGTCGCTTCAGGCGGTCGTCAATCGGATCCGCGGCAAGCGCGGGACCGAAGTCAGGCTCGGGCTACGCCGCTCCGGGGTGGACAAACTGCTCGAGGTCACCCTGACCCGGGCCGAGATCAAGGTGCCTGTGGTGGAGCACCGAATGCTGGATAACCAGATTGGCTACGTCTGGCTGCGCAGCTTCAAC
>JAGPGE010000604.1 GCA_018056145.1 Armatimonadota bacterium | reverse complement strand
AGCTGTACCTGAAGCTGCTGGAGACACGCGGCTCCGGGGTCGCGCAGCAGGAGACCGTGGCATCGACGCAGGTACCTTAGGGGAGCCGCAAACGGGGCGCAAATGACTGACAAGCCATCGATCTGCCTCTTCCATACGGGGCGCGCGCTGCCCCACATCCTCCTGGGCGAGGGACCCGAGCAGGCGGGTGGCGCGGAGGTTCGTGCCAGCATCCTCGCCCGGGCGCTTGCGAGACGCGGCTGGCCGCTGACCTTCATCATCTGCGACTACGGCCAGCCCGACGAGCTTGTGACCGATGACGGAATCCGCCTGCTGAAAGCCGGCGCACCCAGGGGTGGTCTGCCGGTGTTCCGGTTCTTCACCCACACGCTCCCGGCAGATATCCGCGCCGTGCGCCGCGCGGATGCTTCCGTCTACGTGGGGTTCGGTGCAAATTGGCACGCCGGAGCGCTTGCCCGTGAATGCCATCGGAGCGGGCGGCGGTTCCTGCTGTGGATCGCGTCCTCGTCCGACCCTCATGTCCGTCGCAAGGATATCTCCCTCGCGAGCCCACACGAGCGCTGGCTCGCCCAGCAAGGACTCAAGCGCGCTGATGTGGTCATCGCTCAAACGGACGAGCAGCGCGACGCCATGCGCGAGCTGTATGGCCGTGACTGCCCCGTGATCCCGAACGTGTGGGATGTCACACCGTGCGCCGGCGAGAAGGCGGACCCTCCCGAGGTCTTCTGGGCCGCCCGGTACCTGCCCCTCAAGAGACCCGAGATGGTGTTGGAGATCGCCCGGCGCCTGCCGGAGATCAAGTTCGTCATGGCCGGCGGCCCGGTGAGTGGACATGAGGACCTGTACGAGCGTGTCCAACGCGAAGCCGCGCTTTTGCCCAATGTGGAGACCCTGGGGTTCGTGCCATTCGCCGAGATCGACCGGTATTACGCCCGCGCAAGCGTGTACCTGTGCACGTCCACCATCGAGGGTTTCCCGAACACTTTCCTGCAGGCGTGGAACCACAAGACCCCGGTGGTCTCCACGTATAACCCGGATGGCATGCTTAGCAGCGGCGATGTGGGCGTTGCGGGCGATGATATTGAGACGCTGGTGGACGGGGTCGCGCGCCTCTGCGGCGAAGAGGGTCGGCAGATGGGGGCGAGGGCAAGGCAGCACCTGGAACGCGTTCACAGCGTGGAGGCTGTGCTGCCTAAGCTGGAGGCGGTGCTGATGGGCGAGGGATCGTGGACGCAGTCGGGCGATCGCTGCCCCACCGCGCCCGACACGACGCAGTCTTCCTCCGAAGGGCGCAGGTGATAGGCATGTGCGGAATCTGCGGAAAAGTCGCGCGTAGCGGGGCACTGGCACGCGGGGACACGTCGGTCGTCGCCGCGATGGTCGGCGCCCTGCGCCACCGAGGTCCAGACGGGAAGGGGCAGGCCGACTTCACCGCGGCCAGCCTGGGGCATGTGCGCCTGAGCATCATCGACCTGTCCACGGGCGCGCAACCCATGAGCAATGAAGAGAACACGGTCTGCG
This sequence comes from Armatimonadota bacterium, assembly GCA_018056145.1. Taxonomy (GTDB): domain Bacteria; phylum Armatimonadota; class Zipacnadia; order Zipacnadales; family JABUFB01; genus JABUFB01. The sequence continues at coordinate 2,383 of JAGPGE010000604.1, read as the reverse complement.
TCGTGTTCAACGGCGAGATTTACAACTACCAGGAACTGCGCAAGCGCCTGGAGGACCTCGGGCACTACTTCCAGACGAAATCTGACACCGAAGTCATCATCCACGCCTATGAGCAGTACGGGGAAGACTGCGTCCGCGAGTTCCGCGGGATGTTCGCCTTCGCCCTCTGGGACGAGACGGAGCAGCAGCTTCTTCTTGCCAGGGACCGGCTCGGCAAGAAGCCGCTGTTCTACGCGCAGACCCCTGACGGGCTGGTCTTCGCATCGGGGCTGAGGGCGCTGCTATGCGACTCGAAGGTCTCGGACGAGATGGATCCGGATGCGCTCTTCCAGTACCTGCGATGCGGGCTGATCTCCGCGCCGCTGAGCATCTACAAGGGAATCCGCAAGCTGCCGCCGGCTCACACGGCGATCTACCGGAGCGGCGAACTCAGGCTCAACGAGTACTGGCGGGTGGAATTCAACCACGACGGTCCGCATGATGCCGGGGAGGCCCTGGAAGCTCTGGCGGAACTTTTGGAAGAGTCCGTGCGGCTACGCCTGATGGCTGACGTGCCGCTGGGGGCGTTTCTCAGCGGTGGCGTCGACTCCACCGTGGTAGTCGGGGCGATGACCCGCCTGGTCAGTACGCCTGTGCGGACGTTCTGCATCGGCTTCCCCGAACCAGACCTGGATGAGCGCCGATACGCAGCGCGCGCCGCAGAGATCCTCGGGACTGACCACGAAACCTTCGAGATGGGGGAGGTCACACCCGACCTCGTGGAGACGGCGGCCTGGCATTACGGCGAGCCGTTCTGCGATGCGTCGGCCCTACCGACCTTCGCGCTCTGTGAACTCACATCCCGGCACGTGACCGTCGCTCTGAACGGCGACGGCGGAGATGAGCTGTTCGGTGGCTACGGCCGCTATTACTACATACGGGGCTGGCCGATGCCTTGGGATGATGCAAAGCGACTGCGACGCACTCTCATGCAAGCCGTCCCGGAGCATCTGCATCCGCAGGCTTTCAGGGCTCTTGCGGCCGTGCTGGGAGCAGTCGCCCCTTCGCGTGCTTCCCGGCCGCAGCGTCTTGCGGCCCCGCTCTCGGAGCGCTACTGGGACCACCTCGATCCCTGTGGCGACGAGGGTATGCAGGCCTTGGTCGTCCCGGACGTCTTCGCGTCGATGCACGGCTCGCGGTTCCCCGAAGCCGTCACCGATGCTCTGATTGGCACCACGGCAGACACACTGGCTCCCCTGCTGCATGCGGACATGGTGGGGCCGCTCGCAGATGTGCTCTTGGTCAAAGTCGATGTCGCCTCCATGGCGCACGGACTGGAGTGCCGCTCTCCATTGCTTGACCAAGAGATCGTGGAGTTCGCCGCATCCCTCCCCCCACATCTGAAAGCGCACCCGAGGCAGTCCAAACTGCTTCTGAAAGAACTCGCTGCACGCTATGTGCCACATGAGATCTTCGAGCGACGCAAACAGGGCTTCACACCGCCCATCGGCAGGTGGCTGCAGACGTCGCTCTGTGGGCTGGTCGATGGTTACCTGCGTGCGAGCCAGACGTCCCTCAGCGGAACGTTCAGGCGTCAAGGCGTCGAGCGGCTTATTGCCGACAGCGCCGCATGTCCGGATGCGAGTAACGCGCTCTGGCGAATCCTCATGTTTGAGGTGTGGAACGCTCAGCGTCCCGTTCAGGTCAGGGCCGAGGCCGAGGAGAAGCCAATCACGGCATGAATGGCCCCTTGAGAGACGGTGACCAGATGCTTGGTCCCAAGCCTAGTGGCAGGGTTAAGGGCCTGTGCTGGCATGGAAGTTTCTGTGACCAAGCACTGTTCACGTCCAGATTGAACTAAAGTTTCGGTCATGTTTTGTCGGAAGCATTGACACGTAGACTTCATTAGCATACTGGTATTCTGTCGGCTTGAGCACGCAGGGATGCACGCCACACTGGGGCAGGGAAGACGTAAGTACCCAGGCGACACGAACCCTCTTCGCAGCATTTCATCCCATCCCCGGTTCGCATCGCGGCCATCTTCAGTCCCCCCAGGCAGCGCAGTCCCCCGTGTGGAGAGGGAGCCAATCACCATCTGGCAGTCGCCTGTCGGCCATACTCTGGCGCTGTGTAGAGCAAGAAGCACATCTTAGGGCCGTTTGCAGTAAGGGGTATTCACAAAGAGAAGGGGCCAAAGGGGTGCCGCCCTTTGGCCCTGGGGGACAGATACTTCGCCCTGGCTCGGGGAAAGTGACTCTGTCGGTTACTATTGTAGTCTGACATGCGCGCCCCAGTCAAGTCATCTGTCCCCCAAGGGTGCAACCGCAGGTTGTCGGCAGGGACGGAAAAGGCTACCCTCTTGGTGTTCACCACCAAAACGGGCACGTGGCATAGCGCCATGGCC